>JBCQTG010000037.1:0-18713 GCA_047178765.1 Rikenellaceae bacterium
AGGGAGGTTGTTGAAACTTGTTACTACTCGTCTTTTGTTGATGTTTATTTTAGCCATGATCTACTTTATAATTCTAAATTTTTTGCAAGTATAATTCAAAAAAAATTAACTTGAAAATTATTGTAAAAAAAAATGTAAAAATTTCTCTTTCTTCCCCCTTTTTCGCTAACTTTACATCGATTTTACAAGTATATATTTAATGAACAAGCGTATTTTACAGCTGCGTAAGCTGCTCAACCAATATAACTATCTCTACTATGTGGAGTCAAATCCAGCGGTCACAGATCAAGAGTTCGACTCACTTCTTCGTGAGTTGAGCGAGTTGGAGGCGGCGCACCCCGAGATGTTCGACCCCAACTCTCCTACACAGAGGGTGGGTAGTGATCTAGCTAGCGAATTTAGCTCGGCGGAGCATCGCTATCCGATGTTGTCACTTAGCAATACCTACTCGGTTGATGAGTTGCGCGACTTTGTGCGTAGTGTTGAGCAGGGGGTGTTGGGCGATAGCGTGGAGTATGTCTGTGAGCTGAAATTTGATGGTACCGCTATCTCACTGAGTTATGAGGGTGGTGAGTTGGCGAGGGCGTTGACTCGTGGTGATGGTTCACGCGGTGACGATGTGACTGCTAATGTTCGCACTATACGCACGGTGCCACTATCGCTGGAGAGCGAGCAGGCGCGCGCGATTGACCTCTTTGAGATACGCGGTGAGATCTGTCTCCCCTTTGCAAATTTCGAGAGGGTTAATGCAGAGCGTGAAGCGGCGGGTGAGTCGCCCTTTGCAAATGTTCGTAATGCCGCCTCGGGAACGCTTAAACAGCAGTCATCAGCTGTTGTTGCTAGCAGGGGGTTGGATTGTATGTTGTATCAGATTGTTGGGCGTGAGTTGCCGTGTGACTCCCATTGGCAGGCGTTGGAGCTAGCTAAGAGCTGGGGGTTTAAGATCTCGGAGCATCGTCGACTATGTCAAAATATAGAGCAGATCGAGGAGTTTATCTCCTATTGGGACAAGGAGCGTTTTAACCTCCCCTTTGCTACCGATGGGGTGGTGATAAAGGTCAATAACTATCTCGATCAGCGTGCTTTGGGATTTACAGCTAAGGCTCCAAAGTGGGCTGTCGCATATAAGTTTAAGGCTGAGGAGGCGGTTACTAAGCTACTCAGCGTAGAGTATCAGGTGGGGCGCACAGGGGCAATAACCCCCGTTGCAAACCTTGAACCGGTGTTGTTGGCTGGTACGGTTGTAAAGAGAGCTTCGCTGCACAACGCTGAGCAGATAGCACTGCTTGATGTTCGTATAGGCGATATGGTCTGTGTTGAGAAGGGTGGTGAGATTATACCCAAGATCACACGTGTCGATCTCGATGCAAGGGGGGCTAGTTTGATAGTGTTAAAATATATCACCCACTGCCCCGAGTGTGGAACGAAGTTGGTACGCTATGAGGGTGAGGCGAAGCACTACTGCCCCAATTCAGAGGGGTGTAGACCGCAGATCATCGGACGTATAATCCACTTCATACGTCGCAAAGCGATGAATATAGATGGGCTAGGTGATGAGACAATTGAGCTGCTCTACGATCAGGGGCTAGTGACGAATATAGCCGACCTCTACGATCTACAGGGTAGCCAGCTCTATGATCTTCCTCGTTTGGGGGTGAAGTCGGGAAACAATATAATTAAGAGTATTGAGGAGTCGAAGAGTGTCCCATTTGAGAGGTTGCTCTTTGGATTGGGTATCCGATTTGTGGGGGAGACGACGGCAAAGTATATCACTCGACACTTCCAGAATATGGATGCTCTGCGTAGTGCAAGCCTAGTTGAGTTGCAACAGGCGGAGGAGGTTGGTGATAAGATCGCCCTTTCAATAGCCAACTATTTGGAAAATGACGATAATATCCTTATCTTGTCGCGGTTAAAGGCAGCGGGTCTGCGCTTTGAGATCGAGAGCAGCGAGAAATTATCGCAAACGCTTGATTCTCTGAGTTTTGTCATCTCGGGCAAGTTTATCAACCATAGTCGCGATGAGTTGAAGGCGATGATCGAGCAGCATGGAGGACGCAACCTAGCTGCTGTATCGGCAAATGTCGACTACCTGATTGCAGGTGAGAAGATGGGACCAGCGAAGTTGTCTAAGGCTCAAAAGCTAGGGATTAAGATAATTAGCGAGTCGGAGTTTGTGGCGATGATCGAGGGGCAGCAGAGTGAAGGAGAGGTTGTGCAAGGAGTATTGTTTTAGAGATAATAATAAAAAAGATAGATAAAGGTTATGAAAAATTTGAGCGGTGTTGGAGTAGCTATGGTCACTCCATTTACGAGCGAGGGAAGGGTAGACTATACGGGGTTGGCACGAATGATCGACTATGTGATCGATGGTGGTGTTGACTATATCGTTGCCCTTGGAACAACTGCCGAGACCCCAACGCTCTATCTACAGTAGCGTGCGGTTATCGCAATGTTTATCACTCAGCGTGTTGCTGGTCGTGTGCCGTTGGTTATGGGTGTTGGAGGAAACTCTACATCGGAGGTATTGGATCAGCTTAGGGAGTTTGATTTGAGAGGTGTAGATGCTATTTTGAGCGTTACTCCATACTACAATAAACCATCGCAAGAGGGTCTTTATCAGCACTTTAAGGTTGTATCAGAGAACTCTCCGCTACCAATTATTTTATATAATATTGCGGGGCGCACGGGTGTTAACATGACTGTTGAGACCACTATGCGTATCGCTCGTGACTTCGATAATGTCATTGGCGTTAAGGAGGCATCGGGCAATATTGAGCAGATCCAGAGCGTTATTGACCAGCGACCAGAGGGCTTTTTGGTCTTGGCAGGAGATGATGGCATAGCTGTTGATGTTATGCGTAGGGGTGGTGATGGTGTGATCTCTGTCGCTGCCAACTGCTTCCCCACGAAGTTTATGAAGAGTGTGAACTTGGCTAAGGAGGGTCGTTTTGATGAGGCTCAGGCGATGTATGAGCAGATGGATGAGGCGGTATCGTGTCTCTTTGCTGAGGGTAACCCTACGGGTATTAAGTGTGCATTGAGTGTTATGGGACTTATCGAGAACAAGATGCGCCTACCACTAGTCTCGGGAACACCCGAGCTGGAGGCAAAGTTCAAGGAGCTTATTGCAAAGTACGATCTGCATTAAAAGAGAAACAAAGTTTCTCTAGCTCCGCGGGGAGCACCCCGCCGCCGCCCGCGCAGGGCAGCCCCAGACGATCACCCTCACTCAATTAAAGCGATTTTCAATAAAAAATCGCATTGAGGGCGATGGGTTCAAAGAACCCATTCAACTCGCATATGAGGTTGCAAAGTAGTGAATTAGATAAAAAGATATGAAAAAAGTAACAACAACGGCAATTCTACTAGCTGTCACAATAATGATGGTAAGTGCGATGCTACCCGATAATGAACATATCTTTCAAGAGATCACAAATGGCGATAAGGAGAACTACTACCCCAATCTGATGATGAGGTTTGAGTTGGGTGATACCACTCTAACGCTCAACAACTACCACTACCTCTACTACGGCTTTGCCCACCAGTCGGATTATAAACCGCACGCGATAAATCCAGAGATGGATAAATTCCTTCTGTTGGCGTCGGGTATCGATCCAGATGCTCCCAATGCGGAGACATTGAGGCGTATTATCTCTGTGGGGCAGGATGCATTAATCTACGACCCATTTAACCTTAAGGTGTGGAACATGTTGGCATTTGCCTATGGCGCTTTAGGTGCTGAGGAGCAGGAGCGAGCGGCATATGATAGGGTTGAGAAGATCGTTGCGACGATCAAGGCTACAGGAAATGGCGTAGAGGAGAGGTCTCCCCAGCATATCCTGATGTTTGACCATGCGGTAGATATTATGGCTATCGAGGGGCTGAACCACACTAAGGCGATGGTTGTCTCAAGAACGGTGGAGTATATCCCCCTGATTGCCCCACTCAACACTAATGAGAAGAAAGTGCGTGGTTTCTACTTCGATTTTAGTCGAATCTATTGGAATAAACCCGACAGCGTTACATTTAAGCGCGACCGCACATGGCAGTTTAACAATACCAAACCCAAGGAGTATAAGTAGATGAGGCGTCTGTTAATATATATACTATTTTCAATAGTTTTTTTGTCGTGTAGCAAGGAGGAGGAGGTCTATACTCCGAGCGACACCCCGTTAGAGAGGGGTGCTGCTGAACAGGTGACGTTGGTCTACTTTATGGGGACTAGTTTGAAATACTACTACAACCTCAATATAAGCGATGCTGTTGATGCTGTGGGTGGTGGTGCTTTGGGGCAGTATGGCAGGTTATACTACTTCATACCTAGCTCATCGACAAAGGGTGCTTTATATGAGCTGATCCAGAATGAGGATTGGTCGACAACTAAGAGGTTGGTGAGTGAGTTTAGCAACTTCCCATCGATCAACCGCAGCTCATTGACAGAGGTTATAACGATGGTCAACGATGATGTAGAGTGGAGCAGCCAGAGCCAGACGATGAATCTGATGTTGAGTAGCCATGCCACGGGTTGGGTGCTGGATACCTCGGAGGCGTATAGTCTGAGAAACTCTACCATAATGATCTCAAGCGATGGTGGTGGCGTAGGATATATGCCTATCTCTAGGTATATGGGTGCTAGTAGCGATGGGGTGATAAACATCAGTGAGTTGGAGAAGAGTTTATCAGAGAGCGGTGTGAATTTCGGATTTTTACTCTTTGATGCCTGTTATATGTCATCTATTGAGGCGTTATATAGATTGCGCGATAGCGCAGATTATATCATAGCCTCGCCATGTGAGGTTATGGGCAATGGATTCCCATTCGAGAGGTTGTTGTCGCAGATGTTTGAGAATAACGGAAGAACATATGACCTAGAGGGTATCTGTGATGACTACTATACCTACTATAGAGATGGATATGGGGGAGATATTAAGAGTGCCTGTGTCGCGGTATGTGTCACTAGCGAGCTGGAGAATCTGGCTGAGGCTGTGAGGGCAACCACACGTGAGAGTGTCAACAAGAGTGATATTCAGGGCTATTCGTATTATAATATCTATCCATTCTACGATCTTAAGAGCTATATCTATCACGCCTGCTCAGAGGATGATTACAATAACTTTACAGCTCAGTTGGAGTTGACATTCCCATCGAAATATCTAAGATATACAGATAGCTTCTTTGTGAGCTACTACTCATGGTATATGCGAGATATTATGGATGGTGATCTCTACTCGGGTGTGACAACGAGCGAGCCTGTAATATATAACAACTGGACGGATGAGCCTTGGGCTATAGCCGTAACAATAAGTAGTGGAGATGAAGATTAAATTATATAGTAACAATACATCCGAGAGGGAGTTGCAGAGGGTCTGTGACATACTCAATGATGGCGGAGTGGTGATCTACCCCACCGATAGCGTCTACGCTATGGGGTGTGCGATCAACGCCACAAGGGGGGTTGAGAAGCTCAATAAACTTAGTGGTAAGGATGCCCGCGAGTTGTCGTTGATCTTTAGCTCTATCAGCTCAGTGTCGGAGTATTGCAGGGTTGACAATAATGTCTTTAAGATATTGAAGAGAAATACCCCCGGGGCATTTACATTTATCTTAAAGGGGCTGTCGCGAATACCTGATAAGGTGGCAGCAAAGAGAAAGACAATCGGTGTGCGACTGCCTGACAACACTATCACACAGCAGATTGTGGAGATGTTAGGGGTTCCGCTACTGACCACCTCACTAAAGAGCGATGAGGAGGAGTATCTTGTTGATCCTGAGTTGATCTTCGAGCAGTGGGGCGAGAGGGTCGATTGTGTTGTCGATGGGGGCTACGCCTATAACCTCCCCTCAACGGTTGTCGATATGAGCGAGGGTGATGCAGAGATTGTCCGTGAGGGTGTTGGCGAACTAATCTACTAATGACAATGAATAAAACCGAAATATTTAATAGCATAGCTAAGTGGGGGTTGATCCTCGGTGTGGCGATGTCCCTCTCGAAGATTATCGAGATCAAGATGCTACTGCAGGGGAGTGTGGGGATGACGCTGATGATTCTTGTTGAGATGGTGGTGTCAATACTACTCTTTCTATATATTATCTATAGATCAAATATCGAGCGGAAGATGAGTCTTGAGAAGCCTGAGGAGTATCGCTTTAGAGCTATCTCCAACTGGTCGATTCTAATATCACTCTTCGCAGGTATCATCGTGGGGCTGGCTACACATATATATATCAACACCTCACTGGGGGGGTATAGTGGCTATTTGCAGAGTACTCACGATGCTATGGTTGCCATTATCGATAGCGCAAATATGGATGGTGCAAGTCGCGAGGAGGCGATCAAGGCGTTGGATGGATATACGAATGTTGAGGGGATCGAGGGTATCTCTATCTTCGACAGTGTTCTTTCGGCGGTGATGAACTATGTTATTGGTGGATTTGTCGCTGCAATTGTGGTGACACGTTTTGTAAAAAATTATGCTAAAGGGGAGTAGGATCGATATATCAGTTGTTGTTCCGCTACTCAATGAGGCGGAGTCGCTGCCAGAGTTGGTGGCGTGGATCGATCGTGTGGCGGTCGCTGAGGGGCTGAGCTATGAAGTTATTATGATCGATGATGGCTCTAGCGATGAGTCGTGGAGTGTTATTGAATCACTCTCTCAAGAGAATAAAAATATCCGTGCCGTGCGCTTTGGGCGTAACTATGGTAAGTCGGCAGCACTCTACTGTGGCTTTGAGATGGCACGAGGTGAGGTGGTCTTTACTATGGATGCCGATCTTCAGGATTCGCCAGATGAGCTTGTGCCGATGAGACGGATGATACTTGATGAGGGGTATGATCTGGTCTCGGGGTGGAAGAGAAAACGTCATGATCCACTAGGTAAACGCCTACCTAGTAAGTTCTTCAACCTCACGGCACGTATCGTCTCGGGGATCAAACTCAATGACTTCAATTGTGGACTTAAAGCCTATCGACGACAGGTTATTAAGAATATAGAGCTATATGGTGAGATGCACCGTTATATACCTATCCTCGCTAAGTACGCAGGTTTTAAGCGGATTGGAGAGCGTGTGGTTGAACATAGAGCAAGGATGTATGGGGTCTCGAAATTTGGAATGGAGAGGATGGTTAAGGGCTATCTCGATCTAATTACAGTCACCTTTATGTCACGCTTTGGTCGCTCACCGATGTACTTCTTTGGTGCTTTGGGGACGTTGATGTTTCTGCTTGGCGGGGGAATGACGGTGTGGATTGTTGTTCAAAAGATCCTCTTGCAGCTCTCGGGTGAGTATGCTCGTGCTGCTACTGAACAGCCCCTCTTCTATCTCTCGATTATGGCGGTGATACTGGGTGTTCAGCTCTTTTTGGCGGGCTTTCTGGGTGAACTTATTAATCGTAGATCACCCGATAGAAATAGATATATTATAGATGAAAAAATAGAATAAATTATGATACAAAGAATCCAAACAATCTACCTGCTATTGGCAGGTGTACTATCGGGGCTATTCGCATTTATGCCATTGCTCTACTTTTCGACCTCTGACGGAGGGCTGTTCGACATCTATGCTCGTGGAGTCGCTGCGGGAGGGTCGTTTATCAATGAGGTGGTCTACCTATGGATCTTGGCGGGTGGAGCTACGCTACTGCCTATTGTCAATATCTTCCTCTTTAAGAACCGTATGGCTCAGGTGCGTCTATGCATCGTTAATGTAGTCCTTTTGCTTGGTAACTACCTGCTTCTAGGAACATACTTCTTTATGGCTGTGGGGGCATTTAAGGAGATAGGTATCGAGTCTCGTGGTTTTCATCCGGCAGTATTTGCATCACTAGTGTCGATCGTCTTGGTGCTTTTTGCGGCTAAAGCGATCTTCCGCGATGAGATGCTAGTCCGTTCGGTTGATCGTATTCGCTAATATATATATCAGTTTTAGCTGAGCGGTTTAAAATGATAAGTCTCTCCCAAATTGGTTTGGGGGAGACTTATATGTGTTTATAGCTGCCTATATGTAGCGCTTTTAGTATATCTTAGTAATCACCCCCGAGTAGCTCACCTCGTTGAACCATGGGTTATCAACCACAAGAGTTGCCGTGCCAACCTTTGAGTAAATATCAAATGTAAAGGTGTATTCACTGCCCGAATAGAGCGATGAGCTAAATGTTACACTCCACCCATTAGTTGTCTGCTCAGTGGTGTAACCATCCATTGAGACAATAGTGCTATTTAGAATCACATGACTATATGGAGGAGCGATCCCTTTAATGTAGGGGATAAATATATCGGACGCTCCACCATCTATCCACACCTCGAAGCTGGGATTAGAGAGCATAACCATACGTCCCGCCGGTTCGAGTTGCATCGTCTGGGGCAGGAATCGGAATGATCGCGCCCTAACAATAGAGTCTATCTGCTGCTCCATAGCTGCTTGACGCTGCTCGCGCCTCTGTTCGCGCACCTCACGTGCCTCCGAACTAGGCGATCCCGCTCTAGGATCGCGACCAATAACCACATAGCCAATGATGGTGGCAATGGCAAAAATTACTACTATCTTCTTCATATAAAAACATTTTATATGATAGTAGTACAATTATTCTGCCAATCCAGAGTCTACAGATAACCTACTCCTGCTCTACCTTTATACTCCCAGCAAGGTGGAACATACCCTCAGCGATAGCGATCGTCTCACCTCGCTGGTTCGAAATTGTTACGCGACAGTTAGTCATTCGCTTACGTCCATATACCAGCACCGCCTCAGCAGTAAGTACATCCCCCTCAACGGCAGTGGCGAGGAATCGAATATCGCTCTGTATAGAGACCGAGATGGGGTTATGCTGGTTAGCCATAGCAGCCATCGAGATGTCGGCAAGCAGAAAGACCACTCCGCCATGTACAACCCTACCACCATTAAGATGTCGAGGTTCAACAGTTAGGTGCATCATAGCACGCTCATCGGTGAGTTCATCGAGGATCGCCCCCGTCTCATTAGCAAACACATCGTGTTTGTATATCTTCTTAAAATCCATAGTTATTATAATTTGTATACAAAGGTATAAAAATCAATTAATAACAGATGCAATATAAATATTTTTTTTACCTTTGCGTAAACAACCAACCATAACAAGATGAGATTACTATCTAAAATTACCAGCTTTGCAGCTCTTATATCTCTATGCAGCTGCGTTGACACTACAGCGCCAGAGACCTCAGCCTTTCCATACACAGTGACTGAGGCGACACCCAATCGTAGCGATCTAAGTGAGTCGACCAAGAGAGCATTTAACGACTATCTAGCATATCGTGCTGAGGACAATCCTCTATATACCAACTTCAAATATACCCGAATAGAGGGTTTGGAGTATCCTGATGATGGAACGGTTACGCGTCGTGACCCATCTAAAGTCATCAAGGTTGATAGCAAGTACTACATGTGGTACACTAAGCGCGACACCAAGTACCCACCAATAGGGGCAAAGAATGCCGCTCAGGCGACAGACGAGATACCATCAACAGATTGGGATCTATCGGATATATGGTACGCAACGAGTATCGATGGATTCACATGGAAGGAGCAGGGGTGTGCCGTAGCCCGACCAGCAGCCCCAGAGGCGGGATTCCGCTCCATCTCAACACCCGATATTCTGGTTTGGAAGGGCAAGTACTACCTCTACTACCAAGCCTTTTCGGAGCCTAGCGGTCTTAAGGGAGATTACTGCCCCGTATCGATGGCGTGGGCTGAGTCGCCTGATGGTCCATGGCACTACCATAAGGGTGAGGTGATCTCAAGAGGTGAGGAGGGTGAGTGGAACCAATTCGCGATTCACGACCCCTACCCGCTAGTTCACAATGGCGAGATATACATATACTATAAGTCAGCATTCAACCGACCACATAAGTTGTGGGTTGGGCAGGGGCTGGTAACAGGAACAAACCCCGAAGGACCATTCACTCACCACCCCAACAACCCTCTACTAACCTCGGGACATGAGGTCTCAGGATTCCCATTCAAGGGTGGATTAGCGACATTCCAAACATCCGATGGTCAAGAGCGCAACACCATTCAATATGCTGAGGATTGGGTAAACTTTAGGATAGCAGCAATTGTAGATTTCCCTCCCGTTGCAGCAGCACCCTACTGCGCCGATGCATTTACCAACACTACCGATGGAGTGGGTATAGAGTGGGGCGTATGCCACTTTGTAAATGCGGGTGATTCAAAGATCAAACACTCAGAGATAGCACGTTTCGACTGCTCTTTGGTGCAGAATATTGATGACTCCTCATTCCAATCAACGCGACTATATCTGGATGATGATGTCTACTACAGCCGCTCGCTACCACAATCAGTAAAGAAACAAAGAGTTATAAAAGCAAAACAATAGTGAAAAGATTAGCATTAGCGCTGCTCCCTGCCACCGCATTGGCAGAGCAGCAACAACCAAATATTGTCTGTATAGTCTCAGAGGATAATACCAAAGACTACATGTCGCTCTTTATGGGTGACAAAGGGACTAAGAGTCCAAATGTCGAGTGGCTAGCGAGTGAGGGTATACTCTATGGCAACGCATATAGCAATGGACCAGTATCGAGCGCTGCACGCTCATCGCTCATCACAGGATGCTACGGACCACGACTAGGTAGCCACTACCACCGAGGAGAGGTGATGGTCGAGATGACTGAGGGGGCGAGAATGTTCCCCGCATATCTACGTGATGCTGGCTACTACACAGCCAACAACGCTAAGGAGGATTATAATGTTGTCGAGGGTGATGGTGTCTGGGATGACTCATCGCGCAAGGCGAGCTGGCGCAACCGCAAGGAGGGGCAGCCATTCCTCTATGTACACAATCTGGGAGATACACATGAGGGGCAGATGCTAAAGACAAAGGAGCAGATGGATAGCGAGATAGTGGGTTATGAGCCTTCGCAAGGGGTATATATACAACCCAACTACCCCGACACAGAGCTATATAGGACAGCCTATAAATTCTACTGCAAGCGTATAGAACAGATGGATGCAAAGGCTGGCGCAGTGATCGAGCAGCTACGCAAAGATAACCTCCTTGATAATACCATCATTCTATACTATGGCGACAATGGAGGAATCATGCCCAACAGCAAGGGTTACCTTACTGAGATGGGGTTGAATGTCCCTCTGGTAATCAGATTCCCTGAGTCTATGCGCGAGAGGTATAGCGTTCAAGCGGGGGTGAGAGATGATCGCTTTGTGAGCTTTATCGATCTTGGGGCAACAATTCTCGATATGGCTGGTGTAGCTATCCCCGACCATATCGATGGGCGCTCGATATTGAGAGAGGATACAAACCAGAGGCAGGTAATCTATGGATATGCCGACAGAATGGGGGAGAAGTATGACATGGTTAGAAGTATACGTATCGGGAATTATAAGTATGTTAGGGCATTCCAACCCTTTAATTTCGATGCACTGAGCAATAGTTATCGTCGAAAACTACCAACATTCGAGCAGCTCCACCAACTTCACGAGGCAGGAAAACTCAATAGCGTGCAGGAGCAGTTCTTCAAACCCAAATCGGCAGAGATGCTCTTCGATATTAGTGTCGACCCATTGGAGCTTAACAACTTAGCAACTGATAAGTCGATGCATAAGGTGGTGACAACAATGCGCAAAGAGATGAGCGACTGGCAACGAGAGATCAACGATATTGGACTACTCCCCGAGTACTATTGGGTACGTGAGGCGGGGGCAAATGCAGTTGCTTACGGTGAGAAAAATAGCAAACGCCTATCTAGCTACCTTGACATTGCCAATCTTCAGCTAACAACATTCAAAAGAGCTGAGGCTCAACTTACAAAGGCTCTAAATGGAGATGATGAGATCGCTAGATACTGGGCAATAAATGTATGTAGCAGCTTTGGTGCTAAGGCTAAAGCGCTCAGATCAACACTAGAGAGGATTGCGAGCAGCTGCAACGAACCAGCAAACAAAGCGCTAGCAGCACAATATATCTTACTCAATTCACCCAAAGAGCAGAGGGCAAAAGAGCAGATGCTAGAGGCTCTATACACTACTGCCGACCCACGCGAAGCGGCACAAATACTCAACGCTATGACCCTACTTAGCGAGGGAGAGCAGCGGATAGTCTTCACTATCGATCAAGCGAGGCTAAAAGAGAGTGTAGCAAAAAGTTCAATGGTTAAGAGTTCACTAACTAAACACAATTTAAAATAATGAAAAAATTAATCCTAACACTACTAGTAGCAGTTGCCATATGCAGCTGCGCACAGAGAGATGTGACCTACGAGATCTCGCTAGGTAAAGTGCCAATGACGGCAGTATTTAAAGATGGCGACGACGACCAATGGAGCGTCTGGGGTGCCTCAATGGCTCGCGATGATGAGGGTCTCTACCACATCTTCTACTCTAGGTGGCCCAAAGCTCTAGGGTGGTCGTGGGTTGTAGACTCTGAGATTGCACACGCAACAAGCAAGTCACCCTACGGACCATGGGAGTTTAGCGACATCTCTCTCCCTCGCCGAGGCAAGGAGTATTGGGATGGCTGGTGTACACACAACCCAACGATCCAGAAGATCGATGGTAAGTACTACCTCTATTATATGGGTAATACTGGCGATGGTGAGGTTACGTGTAAACCTTTGGAGCGCGAGAAGATCAACTGGCAGCACCGCAACAACCAGCGTATCGGAGTTGCTGTTGCCGACTCACCTTATGGACCATGGACTCGATTTGATAAGCCACTGATCGATATTGGTGCGAGCGAGGATGATTACGACTGCTTAATGACCTCAAACCCATCGGTATGTCAGATGCACGATGGCAGAATGTTGTTTGTCTACAAAGCGGTTAGTACACGCTACCCACTACCTAATGGTGGTCCGGTAGTCCACATGGTCGCTACCTCAGATACCCCAACAGGTCCCGTAACAAAGCGAGAGGAGCTGGCATTTCACTATAAGGGGGAGCGTTTTGGAGCTGAGGATCCATATATTTGGTATGCTGAGGGTAAGTACCGTGCGATAGTGAAGCGTATCAAGGAGATAGGCAAGAAGCGCCACTTCTCACTTATGCACTATGAGTCTGTAGATGGTTTCGACTGGCATGAGGCGACATATCCAGAGGTCTCTGATCTAGAGATCACATGGGAGAATGGTGATTACCAGAAGTTGGGACACCTAGAGCGTCCTCAGGTCTATATCGAGAATGGCGAGCCACTACTTCTACTATGTGCTGCCGACACACTCACTGGATTCCAGCGCCACTCATTCAATGTGCAGATACCGCTCAAGATTCAGAAACATACCGTTGAGGAGTAGAGTATAACAATCTACAGAACCTCTTAAACTTACAGCAAAAGAGTGGCAGGATCGCAATGTCCTGCCACTCTTTTATCTCTGGCATCCTAAAATGGCTAAAAGGTCTGCCTTAGAATTCAGCCTCTTAATGCGGGAGGACTAACCCTAGAGTCGCCCCACAGCTACCGGATCTTGACTCGTACCCAGCCCCATAATAGTAAACTCATATGTGTAGCTGCCACCCATCAAACGAACATGATCGGATGGTCTCGCCTTGATACTCCAGCTATCTGTTCCACCAACACCCGCCTGAACCATATCGATATTGAGTGTATTACCGCTCTCCAACTCTACAACCTCATTGATATGTTTAGCCTCATCAAGACTAGCCTGCGTTGTGTTCCATACCGACACCGATAGTGGTGCTGCGCCCACAACCTGTAGCCCTGATCCAGTTGAACCTTTCAACGCTATCCAACGCACATCACAACGGTTACTACACTCCTGAGGAGCGACATACTCATACATAAAACCCTCAACTGTCGTATCATAGCGACTAATCATAGCGGAAGATAGACGATCAGAGTAGTTCTCCCACGGTCCACGACCATAGTAGCTCACATCACTTAGCTCTTTGCTCGTCACACACTGCATGCCGACCCTCAACAGCTCTGGGATTTTATCACTCTTTGTAAGATTGTACTTAACACCAACTACCCCATCTGCGCTGATTGTATAGGTCAATGTCAACTCAACATCAGCACCGATCTTCTTAACCGCAGTAACTGCCACAGCACGCCCCTTAAGAAGCTCTGTAATTGAGATTGATTCAGTCTCTAATTTATCCGCAGCACCCCTCCAGAATCCTAAAAGTTTACCAACTTTCCAACCACGCCAATCATTATCGGTAGATGCACGCCAGAAGTTTGGTCGCAAAGGCTCGGTAATGAGTGCTACACCATTACTAATAAACTTAGAGATGTAGCCATCCTCAATATTGACACTAAAACCTACACCCGAGACAGTGACACTCCTATTATCCTTCGAGGGTGAGTTAACCTTAACACTCTCGCTCAACTTCGCTCTCTCCGCCCTCTTCTTAGACTTCTCATAGAGGAACTGATCCCATGCAACCTCAAACCCCTCACCAGCATACAACGACGCTACTCGCTGACGCGCACTCAAACGCAACCAATACTCAGCCCCATCCTCAACGACAAAGTTTGCAACAGGTAGCGAAACAACAGCACTCTTACCCGCCGCCACCGCCGGAACCTCTAGCTCACCACTCTGCAACACCTTGCTCTCATCGCGCAGCTCCCAGTAGAAACGGTAGTTCTTTGTATCAACAAAGAAGTTACGATTCTTAATGGTTAACTCCTTCTTAGACTTCTCGCTAAAGATAAACTCCACCGGCTGGCAGACATATTTACACTCCCACATCGCCGGTTTAATCGACCTATCTGAGGCTATCACACCATTGATACAGAAGTTAGAGTCATGATGCTCACCCTGCTCGAAATCGCCACCATACTTCCAAAAGACCTCACCGGTCTTAGCATCCTCAGCACGTAGACCCTGATCGATCCAATCCCAGATATGACCACCCAACAACGGCTTATGCGCACGTATAGCATCCCAATACTCCTTCATACCACCTGTTGAGTTACCCATCGAGTGGGCATACTCACACATCATTATCGGACGATCCAAGATAGGATCCTTCGCCATAGCGATCAGATCACTAACCAATGGGTACATTCGGCTAATAATATCTACATATGCAGGATCATTTGGGTTCGCATAACCATTGAGTCTACGCACAGGCTTTGCAGCTGCATCATCCTCCACAGCAACGATCTCACTAGTCACCACCGATGCCTCCTTGCGGTTTATAGGCAGATAGAGAGGATCCATAGGCTGCCCCTGAGCGCCCTCATAGTGGATCAACCTCGTAGGGTCATAATCCTTGATCCACCCCGCCATAGCAGCGTGGTTAGGACCACATCCCGACTCATTACCCAACGACCACATGATGATCGAAGGGTGGTTGCGATCGCGCACCGCCATGCGAACACCTCTCTCCATAAATGATTGGTTCCAATCAGGGCGATTAGACAGATACCCCTTCTGATGGTGAGTCTCCAAATTAGCCTCATCGATCAAGTACAATCCATACTTATCGCACAACTCATTGAAATATGGATCGTTAGGATAGTGCGATGCACGTACCGAATTGAAGTTAAACTGCTTCATGAGTATCACATCCCTCTCCATCTGCTCGCGCGAGACGGTCTTACCCTTAACATCACAGTGGTCGTGTCTATTCACTCCATAGAACTTCACCGCCACGCCATTTATTAACAACTCCTGATCCTTATTAATCGCAATCGAGCGGAATCCCACCTTTGTGCTACGAGCATCGACAACTGTACCCTCGCTATCAAGTAGCGAAATTACCAGTGTATATAGATATGGGGTCTCAGCACTCCACAAATTAGGTTTGCCCACAATACCCTCCATCATTCCATAGTATACATTGTCACGTTGTGGATATGGCTCATTAACGATATGATTCGCCGTCACTGTAAGAGGCTTAGGAAAGACCTCTATCTTTGCATGGTCATAGAGACGAGCCTCTACACTCCACCCCTTTAGATCAATTTTACTATTGTTATCGATCTCAGGACGTATCTGTAGAAGTGCCGAAGCGTTATCCTTCTTCAACATTGTACGCACACCAAAATCATTCAGCGACACCTGCGGGATCGCCATAAGGTATACCTCTCTATGTATACCCGCCATACGCCAATGGTCTGCATCCTCCAAATAGCTACCATCAGCCCACTTCATCACCTTCACCGCTACCCTATTGCTACCATCACGCAACAGATCGGTAATATCAAACTCCGAAGGTAGACAGCTATCCTCAGCATAACCCACCTGAACACCATTGACCCATACATAATAAGCCGAATAGACACCACCAAAGTGAAGAATCACCCTATCGCCACTCCATGCCTTGGGGATACTAAACTCACGAACATATAGCCCCGTGGGGTTTGTACGATCGATATAAGGTGGATTATTGGGGAATGGATATGTTGAGTTTGTATATATAGGGTATCCATACCCCTCCATCTCCCAACACGATGGCACCGTAATTTTATCCCACGATGAGATGTTGTAGCTGTCGGTGAAGAACTTTGCTGGCGCACTCTTCACATCGTCATAGAAACTGAAGCTCCACTCGCCGTTGAGAAGTTGAATCTGCGCACGATCTCTATTCCCCGCCAAAGCAGCCAGATTGTTTCGGTATGAATATGATGTTGCACGCGCTGGCAACCTATTCACACCATTAACATGTTGATCCTGCCACTCCTGTGCCTGTATATTTGCAATACACCCCACACAGATAGCCAACACAAACGTTAATGATTTAAAAACATTTTTACACATGATCTATATATTTATTATTATTTTAGCCTATATACCGAACAAAGTTATGGAATTAATAGGAGAAATCAAAATTTACACAAATGAACTAATCGCAATATAACACATCGAAACTAATATCGATAGAGAGGTGATCGTAACAAGTCGGCACAACCGACCAGCAAATCATATCAAACATATCACAATAGAGAGTAAAAAAATACAAAAAATCATTTTTTTTCAAAAAAAGCATCAAAATATTTGCAGGTTAAATATATTAGCCCTATATTTGCAACGCAATACCGCTAAAGAGTTGTATCAAACAACACAAATGGGGAAGCAAAAAACTAACGAGGTGCGTTAGTTCAGTTGGTTAGAATACGTGCCTGTCACGCACGGGGTCAGGGGTTCGAGTCCCCTACGCACCGCTGAGGTTCTCGAACCTTAACAGCTAAAGTCTTCAGTATTAAGTTACTGGAGACTTTTTTTGGTCTCTTGACGATACAAAAACGACAAGTTTACGACATAATATGACACTATTTTTACTCTAAATCGTAACCTATACGAAAAAAATGCAAAACAGGTTACGATTTTGACAAAAACAGGTTACGATTTAAGACACATCATCTTGATTTACTGTGATTTAGCAACGAGGCACTTACTCCGAAAACCTTTGTGACAGTGACAAAGTGACGACAGGATGTGACAACGTTGCCAAGTTACAAAATCTATACATCTCTTTAAAATAATTCAAACTACATTTGTACTATTAAAAGAGAACAGTATGACAAGAACAACATTCCGAGTAGCATTCTTTTTAAAGAGAGAGGCTCTCAAGAAGAGCGGGTTGATGCCTATTATGGCACGTATCACGATCAACGGCAAACTTGCGCACTTCAGCACCAAGATGGAGATAGATCCAAAGCAATGGAGTACAGCTGCATCCAAAGCGATGGGAACAAACGCCGAGAGCCGACGCATCAACAGTGTATTGGATACAATCAAGTTTCAGCTCACCGACATATATAATAAGGAACACGCCCGAGGAGCTGTGCCTACTGCCGCTATTGTGAGGAATATATTCTTCGGTATGGATAATAGCCAAGATACTCTATTGATGCTATTCGAGAAGCACAACAACGAAGTTAAGCGTCTTGTAGGTATCAACACTACTCTGGTCACCTATAAGAAGTATGAGCTAGCCAAGAGACGTCTTGCGGAGTTTATGATGTACCAGTATCAGATCACCGACATTCGCCCTAAGGAGCTAACCTTGAACTTTGCTCGTGAGTATGAGATCTACCTGCGGACAAAATGCAATCATAGTCATAATGTTGCGGCAAAGACGATTCTATTCCTAAAGAAGATCGTCACCATAGCCTTCAATAGTGGTTTGATCCCGAGCAACCCATTTGCAACATACCAGATAAGGATGGAGAAGGTTGACAGAGGCTATCTCACCAAAGAGGAGTTGGAGGTTATGATGACGAAGCCGATTGAGATTGAGCGTCTCGACTATGTCCGTGACATCTTCTTGTTCTGCTGCTGGACTGGTCTCTCGTACATTGATGTGCGCAACTTAAAACATTCCGATCTACGTAGAACAAAGGAGGGTGAAGTGTGGATCAGCACCAAACGTAAAAAGACAGGATCGAATGTCGAAGTTCTGCTTTTGGATGTGCCTCTTCGGATCATCGCCAAACACAAAGGACGAGTTAAAGATAATCACGTGTTGCCCGTTTTGAGTAATCAAAAATGCAATTCATATCTCAAAGAATTGGCAGATATATGTCTGATTAACAAGAATTTAACTTTCCACATGAGAAGACAGATCAAACCAGTTTTCTGCTTGAAATACAGCGACTTACAAATGTTAATTCTCATATAGCTAACTAAATAGAAACGAGCGAAACTCTGTTTTCTGCTTTATTATGCATTAATCAATGAACATCTTATAATTACTCGTCAAAGATAGTAAAATTATCTATATTG
>JBCQTG010000038.1:0-18200 GCA_047178765.1 Rikenellaceae bacterium
GCTGTCGATACTGAGAAGTTAACATAGCTATGTGGCGCTATACTCTTGTTGCCCTGATATGCTCGCTGGTGTGGATGGCTCTCTTTTTGAGGTATCGCGCCTCAGAGAGAGCTGTTGTGGAGAGGTACTCTGATAGTATAACTGTCGTGCGAGTGGATACTCTGCGGATTATTGAGCCGCCGGCAGTGGAGACGCATCCGCTGAGTGAGGTTGTTGAGGTTGTGGTTGTCGATACTATATACATGGTAGATACAATCTATCGCGAGCGTGTTCTCTATCTCCCTCGCCAGCAGCGGCACTATGCCGATAGCGGGGTTTATGATCTGTGGGTGAGCGGTGTTGAGCCTATCTTGGATAGTATTAGTATCTACTCCCGACACGAGATAACGACTGTCGCAACTACTAGTTCGCCATCTAAACTAAGGGGATTATCACTCTATGGCTCACTACGCCTAGCCTCTGACGGGACTCCAGCGATCGGTATGCTCGTCACTTCACGCGGGTCGTTTGCATATGGTGTTGAGGTGAGCATGGCTGCGGGAGGAGATCCTACATATAGTTTTACACTCGCATATAGGATATTTGGTCGCTAGTTTAACCACCACCTCATAGAGGGTCACAGGTCTCCATACTATCATGCTGAGCGAAGCGAAATAACTTACAATGTTTATGAGAGCATTGTAAGATAGTTCGCTTCGCTCAGCCTTTTTCAGAGCAGAGATCATTAGGCTAAATTTCATCCATTTCACCAGTAGACTTGCAGTCTAAGCTATATATGACCCATTTTATGGGGACAAAAACCTTAAGATATGTTTTGAGCCTATTGATTTTAACACTATCTTTGTGCCATGATAGATACTATAATAAGACTCTCCCACCGGAGACGACTACACAGAAGAGCTGCACTCAGCTTTAATCAACAATACAATCTATAATGAGGGTAGAAAAGGAGAACAAATTAATCTCAGGAAGTGTCTCCAAATCATTAGTTTCATTTACTATTCCTATATTCTTCGCGCTGCTACTGCAGGTGATGTATGGTGCAATAGATATGTTTATCGTGGGAAACTTTGCCCAGATCAACGATGTGTCGGGGGTCTCGACAGGTAGTCAACTCATCAACTTTATCACATCACTCTGCGCTGGCTTTGCAATGGGAACAACAATCCTTGTTGGGCAGAAGCGAGGAGAGAAGAGAGATGAGGAGATCGGGGCAGTCATTGCCAACTCTATCGCTCTATTCTTTGGTATCTCGCTCGTTATAATGGCGGTTATGCTTCTATTTCGCAACTCTATTGTCACCGGGATGAATACCCCAGAGGAGGCAATCAGCCAGACTAGAGAGTATATCTTTTATAGCGCAATAGGTGTTCCGATGATCTTTGCATACAATGTGTTGGGTAGTATATTCAGAGGTTTAGGAGACTCCAAAACCCCACTATTAGCTGTTGCTATAGCGTGTATAGCCAATATTATAGGTGACATGGTGTTGGTTGCATACTGCGGAATGGGGGCTTCGGGGGCGGCTATCGCTACAGTAGGGGCGCAAACAATTAGCGTAATTATCTCGGTCTATATTATCCGCACCCGTTCGCTCCTAAACTACTCTATGGGATTGCGTAGATTTAAGCCAAATTGGGAGTATATGAGACGTGTAATATGGTTAGGTGTTCCGGTCGCTTTGCAGAGTGGACTCACCGCACTCTCCTTCCTATTCGTAATGGTTGTGGTCAATAAATTTGGACTTATATTCTCTGCTGCGGTGGGCGTAACAGAGAAGTTAGTTGGTGCAATCCTCTTGATACCCATGGCATTTATGCAATCAATCTCGGTCTTTGTTGCTCAAAATTTCGGAGCTAACGACCTCTATCGCACAAAGCGAGGGCTAAAGGTTGGAATGATGATTTCGGGGTCTGCCGGACTCATTATGGCATATATGTGCTACTTTCACGGTCGTATACTCCTGAGTATCTTCAACCAAGATCCTCTGGTGATTGAGGCGGCTAACTCATACCTCAACGCCTATGTTGTTGAGATGTTTGTAGTTCCGATACTATTCTGTCTAACTGGGTATCTGAACGGCTATGGGGCAACGATATATGTGATGATCCAAGGGGTTGTGGGAGCGATAGCTATTCGCCTCTCCCTCACCTATATCTTTAGTCTTATTGAACCGGTGTCACTCTATAGAATTGGGTTGGCAACACCCACAGCTACCGCCGTACAGGTGCTGATGTGTATATACTTTATCTCTATTATTGACAAGAAGATTAGGCGAAGGATAGAGTAACTACCCCATCTCAACCTTAGGAAACCCCTCTTCGCGTTATATACGTTACATTGGGGGTGGCTACCAAATCAACACACCTCAACCTCAATGTTAGATATTCGGAGAGCTTCAGAGAGCCTTGCAGCCTCACGCTCTCCAAAACGTCCTAGCGATTTGGTCTCGATGAGTAGAGACCCCTTTTGTTTGATTGAGATGGAGTATCTGCCTAGTTCGTTCCTCTTCATTTTGCGTATCTCTACGGAGTCGATATTTGCCAATAACAATCGATCATGAGCTAGTGGGTTGGGGTTCGAGTCGGTTATGTATAGCGCCTCGTCATCCATTGCGACATAGGTGTAGGCGAGACCTCTCATCGGGATGATAACACCTACAGCGACAAGATAGCCACCCAATCCCTGAGTGATAAATTCACCTTTGTAGATCATCGCAGCGATATAGGCGATGGTTAGTGCGCCTATAAGCCATAACATTACGGTGTAGTAGCGCATTGGTTGTGGGGCTTGAAATTTTCTCATAATACTATATTTTTATCTTTGACTCAACAGCTACTCCATTCGACATCAACTCATTTGCGATCTCGCGAAGGGTACTCTCCTTTACCATTGAAATATACTCGCGGTGACTCTTACCATCACGGGTGTAGACAACCATAACAAGCATATAAATCTTAGAGCCGCTATCCTCAATAGAGCATCTTTTAATCTCCGAGTAGCGGTATTTTCTTGCTCTAATGGGTGGTAATGCCCCTCGGAACTCTATATACTCGCCATGCAATATAATGTATCGCAGTGAGGAGTAGACAAAATAGATGATAACCGCAAGGAGGAGTATAAAAACAGCCATCATACAGATTGTTAGCGTGGCATCATTGCGGGTGTTAAACTCGGTTCTAAAGGGTATAGCGGCTATGCAGAATATAAATGCAAAGAGTACCGACACAAAATATGTAGCTTGGGTCTTAAATATCGTTGATCGTTTAAATATCTTCATTGCTCTATTTTTTATTGGTTAGCTCCCTGTATCTCTCCATATCTGCGATCGATTTGCTCTCCTCTTTGATGAGTTTATACGCCGCACTTCTAATATCGTAGGCATCTGCGAAGTCGGGGTTTAGCTCAATACCTTTGGTGAAATCGGCTATTGACTCATGGTATCTCTTCAGCAGGAAGTACTGCCCACCTCGAAGCATGTAGCCCTCCCATTTTTGTGGTTTAATAGCTATCGCAGATGTGTAGTCCTCGATCGCTTTTTCGTACTGCTTTAGCTCGCCATAGACCATCCCACGAGATAGCAGAAGTTTGTAGCTGCCGCTAAAACGCTCTATCGAACGGTTGTAATATTTTAGCGACTTCTCATAATTGCCCTTGTCGCGAGACTTCTCCGCTACACTAATATCTGAGTATGAGGTGAGTCCGTAGTTCATCGCTACTGTGAGCAGCGCTGTGAACAATATCAAGGCTATAAAATCTCTGTTCATAATTTATTGTCATATAAAAATTCACACCCTAAATAGTGTATCATGCTGATCGAAGGCGGTTGGATAGTTCTACTTATCACAAAGATAGCACTTTATTACTCACTATCCTAATTTTTGCATATCATATTTACATTTACCAACAATCTAATAATCAGCTAATTGCATTTTTATTATATCATATACACCCTCACTACCACACTCTAAGATAGAGAAACTCATTTATTTTTGTATCTTTGCGCACCGATAATAAAACATACTACTCACGCCATCGCCAACACCCATGTCATGCTGATAGCAAAGTGAGTAGTTGCAGAAGAGGGGCAAATAAAAATAAGTTAATTTATGATTCAGACAGGATTAATAACCATTGTACTACTTATTATATCGAATATCTTTATGATCTTCGCGTGGTATGGACACCTTAAACTTCAAGAGAGCGGACATAGCGCATCGTTGCCTCTCTACGCCATTATACTCTTCTCGTGGGGTATCGCCCTTGCGGAGTATATTTTTCAAGTTCCAGCCAATAGGATGGGATTTGTAGGTAATGGTGGTCCCTTTACACTTATGCAGCTGAAGGTGATGCAGGAGGTTATTACACTTGTTGTCTTTGTGGTCTTTGCCAACTGCTTCTTCCAAGGCAGCGAGCTTAAATGGAACCACCTAGTTGCATTCTTAATGCTTATAGGGGCTGTATATTTTGTCTTTTTAGACTCACCCAGCTCACACTAAGTAACTCTACACAGAGAGATTCTTATTTTTTTACTATAAATTGATATTATTCGGGGAATTTATATATCTTTGTTCAATAAACCAACATATATACAAGAATATATATCAAAACAAAATGAAAAAATCCCTTATTTTGGTGGCTCTACTTTTAGCCGCAGCAACAACTACGATAAGGTGTCATGGTTGAGGAGTATAAGAGTAAATTAAGAATTAACCAATATGAGAACTCTAACAACACAAAATCTAGCACTAGGAGCGGTAGCACTTATCGCTGCATCGTGCGCTTCAGAGGCGGAGCAACCACGCCCCAATATCTTAGTACTAATGACTGACGATCAGTCATATAGCACCATCCACGCCATGGGCAACGATCAGGTCGTAACGCCAAACCTCGACGCACTGGTTAAGGAGGGTGTGACATTCAACCGCCACTACGCCACAACATCAATAAGCATGGCTAGTCGCGCCTGCCTGATGAGTGGAATGTATGAGTATCACAACGGCTGTAACTTTATGCGTGGAGCGCAAAAAGAGGCGGTCTTTGCTCAGTCATACCCTGTGCTGATGCGCAATGATGGCTACTACACCGCCTTTGGAGGTAAATTTGGATTCCCCGTCTCAGATGAGCCAATAACAGGTAAGGCGATATTTAATGTGGATGACTACCTGCCAATAGAGCAGTTTGATGGCTGGGCAGGACAGGGTCACCACATCCACTTCGCAACAAATACCAACACATTTATAGCGCGCTACGCCGAGGAGCATCCCCACCTAACAAGTGCCTTGGGGGCATTTGGAAAGGAGCAGATCGTCGCAGCTAAGGAGTTGAGAAAACCATTCTGCATATCGATATATTTTAAAGCACCCCACGGAACATTCACCCCAGATCCGCGATACGATCATATCTACCGCGATACCGTATTCCGCCAACCGGCAAACTATGGTGAGGAGTTTGGTAGGCAGCTAGCTATGCAGCCGAAATTGGGTCGCCAACATATGGAGTATTTTAGCTACTACCATGCCGATTATCAAAATACAGCGCGCCGAATCAACACATTGGTCTATGGTGTCGATGTTGTTGTCGGTGAGCTACGCAAGCAGCTTAAGGAGTGTGGAGTGGATGATAACACAATCATTATCTTTACCTCTGATAATGGCTACTCACTAGGCGAGAAGTCGTTGGGTGGAAAGGTTCTACCATATGAGGAGACCTCGCGTGTGCCTCTGATTATATACGACCCACGTAACAAATCAAATAGCGGTAAGCAGAGCGATGCTGTTGCAGGAAATGTAGATATTACAGCTACGATCCTCGACTATGCAGGTATAGAGAGACCAAAGCAGATGGATGGTGTGAGCCTGAGAGATATTGTCGAGTCGCCCGAGAGTGGACGTGTTCGCGAGTTCCTTCCACTAATGAATACTTGGGGCAACCCTCAGATCATCTCTCTATCGGTGGTTACCGATGAGTGGAAATATATCTACTATCCATATGGCGAGGCGATCGACCCTGCGGAGGAGCTATTTAATGTCAATGATATATTTGAGTTGAAGAACCTAGCACACGACCCCGCATATGCTGCGGTAATGGCTCAGATGCGCGGATATTACGATGAGCAGCTAGCAATGATCGCACGCGATAGAGTAGATGATTACGACTACCCCACCTTCACAACAATCTACGATCGTAACATCCCATGGTCACAGAAAAAACCGCTCTTCACCGAGGAGCAGTGGCAACTATATGATGGTCTGCTAAAGAGGATTCAATATACAGGTGATAAGTTCGACTATGAAGCTGTGATGAGACAAAACAGAGTGAACTACGAGCAGCGCAAAGCAAATAAGACAGTTAACCCCCACACTATCGAGAAGAGGCGCAAAGCTGTAACCCCTAAAACGAAGAGCTAATTTAAGCTGACTATATTATTAACCTGAGTTTTGGATAAGAGTAACTTGTCCAAAGCTCAGGTTTATAGATAGATTAGTGCATAAATGTTTTGTCTTTAGAGCTTTTTGTTATAACTTTGCTAGCCGCACTAATACCTGTATTGTAGGATGTTATGAGTTCTTATCCTAAAATTGGGGGAGGGGGGATAAAAAATTAAATTATAGAACTCACCATATAATAAAATTCAATGCAAATATAATCGGCAAAACAAATCGTACTTCGATTTCAAAACGGATCGTACATTTTTGAACCAATAGAATCTCAAAACAAATCGGATCTTTAAGATCCGCACGCACATTACAAAAGGGTATTCAAACGCTGTGTGAATCACGTTTGAATACCCTTTTACTCGTATGAATAAATACTATGCAGACTGCTTATAAAGCATAATATCCATATAGCGTGAGTTGTAATTAACACTCGCCTTGAACTCAACCTTTGAAGCATCTCTAAATGGATTCTCAGTCACCTTGTTCTCGCCGATCCACTCGCATAGCTCTATGATGTCGCTCTTGTTTGAGGTGAAGTAAATGTATGCTGAGTCCTTGAGCACCGTTAGGACATCGAGGTAATCCGCCAACTTCCAACTCATCGTGTAGCTCCCGACCTCCGTTTTAAGATATGGCGGATCGACCAAGAATACAACGTTGGGCATATCTTTATACCTCTCGAATAGCTCTTTGTAGTCGCACGCCACGATCTCAACACCAACGAGGTACTCCTCAGCCGTGTAGTCCGATTGGCGGATACGATTGTAAAGCCCCTGCTTTTTCAAATCATCAAGGTTCGTCACAGTCTTAGCTGAGAAGAGTATCGAGGCGGAGAGGGTGATATAATCAACAAAACCCTCTCGGTCGGCTCTCTCGATGTGCTCAATGATAGCATCTCGCACTGCACCTGTTATGCGTGCTTTATGCTCCCAACCACCAACTATCTTACGCAGGTCGGCAAGTAGAGCGTTGGTGCGTGGGATGTTGGCTAATCGCTCTCGGTAGTTGTCGTAGTCGTTGTAGACCACCTTTGCATCGGGGCGGTGCGTCTTCGCTGTATGGGATAGGAACCCCGACCCTCCGAAGAGGTCTACAAATATGGTCTTATCCTCGAACTGAGGGAGTATCTTGATGAACTGTGCTGCGAACATTCGTTTCTGCCCTACGAATGGGAGGGGTGCTTGTACATATTTTTTCATTATAGCTTGGTTTTGATTTCTGATTTGATTTGTTCCACCATATCGATACGCTCCCAACCGAAATATAGGAGACCATCCTTAGTGTAAGGCTCACGCCCAAAGTGACCATAAGAGGCTGTGGGTAGATAGATTGGATTCTTTAGCTCCAAACGCTCAATAATAGATGCAGGTCGTAGGTCAAATAGTTCGACCACCAACTCGGCAATCTCACCGTCTGTTATGTCAAGGTTTGATGTGCCAAAGGTCTCCACCATCACGCTCACTGGCTCTGCCACTCCTATGGCATAAGCAAACTGAACCTGCGCCTCATCTGCAATGCCTGAAGCTACGATATTCTTGGCGATATAACGAGCCATATATGCAGCTGAGCGGTCAACCTTCGAGGGGTCTTTACCTGAGAATGCACCGCCACCGTGAGCAGAACGACCTCCGTAGGTATCAACGATAATCTTTCGACCTGTAAGCCCTGTATCCCCTGCTGGTCCTCCGATAACGAATCGCCCTGTGGGATTGACAAGAAGTCGGAAGTCATCGCAGAATAGTACTGCGAGGTTTCGATCTTTGCTCTCAACACGTGGTAGGAGATATTTTATGATGTCTTGTCTAATTTCGTCGGCTGTAACGCTCTCATCGTGCTGAGTTGATATAACGATGGTATTAATGCGAATAGGCTTACCAAAGCCACAATACTCGATTGTTACTTGGCTCTTAGCATCGGGACGGAGGTAGGTCATAACCTTACCCTCTCGCCTTATGGCATCAAGCTCCTGAAGGAGTAGGTTGGAGAGTGCGAGCGTGGCAGGGATATAGTGCGAGGTCTCGTTCACAGCGTAACCAAACATAATACCTTGGTCACCTGCGCCCTGTTCGGCACGCTCCACACCTTGACGAATGTCTGAGGATTGTTCGTGGAGTCTGTTTGTAATAGCGCAGCTATCGGCATCGAACCCCACCGCTGGATCATTATATCCAATATCGGCAATGGTCTTGCGAATGATTGTCGAGGTATCAACCTCGGCGATGGCTTTAATCTCTCCTGCGACCACTACGAGGTTCGCAGTGCAAAGGCACTCACACGCCACCTTTGCATTTGGGTCCTGGGATAGATAGTTATCTAATATGGCATCTGATATTTGGTCAGCGACCTTGTCGGGATGTCCTGCCGACACACTCTCTGAAGTAAATAAGTAGTTCATAATATTCTGCTTTTAATTTACTGCAAAGTAAGTGTAACGAGACGAGTCGGCATAATTTTTAGCTCATATTCAACTGCACAGGAATTGCAGTAGCTATATCTTGCTGCATTCGGTGGACTATGCTGTAGACTTGTCGTTCGCTTATATCGTACTTGTCTGATAGGTGCTGCACAATGTACGTTACCTTTTCAGCAGCTCCTTTGAGCTGTAAATAATCGCTATATAGGTCTACATATTTATAGTCATCTACCTTTAACCCTGCGATATGTATTTTAAGCAGTAGCTCCTTGTTGAAGCTCAATAATTCATATACTTTCATAATTTCTACTTGTTTATTATGGCACTCTCGACAATTATTCGTATATTTGCAGTGCCAATCATATATTATTTAAGCGCATAGAAAAACGCAATCACCGAGAAGGAGGTTTACCCTCAGTCTTTCGGTGATTGCGTTCTGCGCAGTATATGATTGGCGTCTATACTTTTATTACTAACAGGCTGGGGGTTTTTTACATCCTCCCCAAGGGATTATTCGTAGAGTGATATATCAAAGCTATCTTTCTTATCCCACCCCTCTTGAAGTGTCTTCTGAATATAACTTACACTCTTGTAATAGAAGTCTCTTAACTCATCTATCGTTGTAAACTCTCTGTACTTGGGTTCATCATCAGTCCCGAATTTAAACGTAACAGGTAGACTTTGCCCATTCGACTGTACAGCTAAGTCATAAGCAGCCTTGTAGTTAAATTGGTTGGCTGACGATAACCACACTTGAGCATCTTCGTACACCATACCCGACAGGATACTATCATCTATTTGCTCATTGTAATACGACAACACAATACCCTTCACCTCTTCGGCTGTTGGTTTGTGTTCTAACTGTTGCTCCATATATGTTGTGGAGTCATCTATTGTCTGTATATCCCATCGTATGCGCCACAATCCTTTAATAAGGTTGGTACACTCGACCAGAGATACATCGGGGTTTCCATCTACTCGTTTCATACTCTAAATTCTAACTAAATACATACTTTGTTTTACCTTTGCCAAATGGCTCGGTCTTAATCGTGGTCTCGAACGGAAATCCATCCATATCTGTCACCTGTTGGAGGATGTTTTTCATCTCCTCGCTATTAGTGAAGAATTTTTTAGCATCTCCGTTCTGCTCAATGGAGACAAGACAGCGGTCTTCCCCCATATCTGTTTTGATCCCTAATTCGTAATCCTTAATCACGATAGGGAGATTTACTAATTCTCGGATACTCACCACAGTACCCGAAAACCGCTTCTTGCCATCTTCTGGCTTGTAGCTTACATTTAAGTCTTTAAAACTTTTCATCTGTTTACCTGTTAGTTTATTAAACATCATTATACAATCAGCGTGCTTTGCCATTCCGTAGAATGATGCGACCAATTCACGCCTCCGTCGCTTACTCTTTACCTCGTGTAGTTTCTTTGCAAACTTTGTCTTGATACGCTTACGCAACCTCACATAGTCGGGATGTATAACATACCCTACAAAGTCAATCCCCTCCTCAATAGGGAATACACGTTCATTCTCCTTTACAGAGAGTCCAATACTATTCACACGTTTGTGGACAGTATCTCTCAACTCCCATAGTTCCGCTTTCGATTTACCGAGCATCACAATATCATCGCAGTAGCGATAATAGTATGGCACTCCCAACACATCTTTAAAATGATGGTCTAAATGTTCTGACAGAAATAGATTACCTAACCCCTGCGAACTACGTAGTCCAATAGAGATACCACTCGGCATCATTCGAACAAACCCCTCTAAGATGGTTATCAGTTTCTTGTCTTTAAACACACGCTTAATACAATCCATAAGCTGCTCTTGATCCACGCTCTCATAGAATTTACGAATATCAAGTTTATAGCAATACTGAGTACCGATTGGATCGTCCTCAATATCCCGACAGATATATTGCTTTAAGTCGTGCATTCCACGATTCTTTATAGAGGCTGAGGTGGTGCGGATAAAACGCTCTTTGAGATGCTTATCCACAATATTCATAATAGCGTGAACAGCTATTCTATCTTTCATGGTTAGAATCTGAATTATCCGAACCTTTCCGTGTTCTATAATTTGTCTATCCCTGTACCCACTAACCTCATACTCACCTTTAGATATACTATCAGTAAGTTCAGCTATCACCTCATCTCTATTAGCCAACAGCCACTGCCCTTGGCTACTCTCCTTGCGCTTAGTACCACGCAGAACGACATCAAAAGAGTTCTCCATATTGCAGCCCTCAATGACCTCTTCAATTACATACCCAATTCTACGCATAAGCCTTCTTTCCTTGAGCCCGACCTCTTCGAATCGTTACCGACCTACCAAGCTCTACTCATCATTAAATTTTTTAGTTTTCCACCTTACGGTGCTGTTACTAAGGTTCATCTCTTTTAGCTCCGCTGTGAGGATACATCCCCATTGCTTTATGCTAATTATTTTTAGTTATCCAGACGAGACCCGATATTCGTGTTCGTATTCGACGAATCGTTATTCGCATTCGCATTCGACACACCGCCGTTCGAATTCGCATTGTTGTACCCACGAAACACCACACGCCCCGAAAGAGAATCCACCTTACCTATTGCAAATTTACTAATTTTTAACCAATTATAAAAATAAAAATCGACCTGCTTCGCAGGTATCAGGTTACGCTTTGTCGCTACGCTCCCGACTTTGCGCTTACGCTATTTCGACTAACGACTTAAACGCACTCACGCTTTGGGCTTTGACGATTTGACGACGGAAGGCCAGACGAGACCCGATATTCGTGTTCGTATTCGACGAATCGTTATTCGCATTCGCATTCGACACACCGCCGTACGAATACGCATAGCTGTACCCACGAAACACCACACGCCCCGATGAGCCTGACACCCAAAATTTATCACAATAATGCGTAGAGTAACTTCCGCTGGTCGAACCGATTGCTATAACGTCCATATACTTGCCGCGTGCAATGGCGGTGATGTAGTGGTCGGAACGTGAAGAGCCTTTGACTTTTCTTTGCGTGCCATCAGGCATCGTAATTAACCATTTGTAAGCGTTGCCGGAATCATTCGGCAAACCAACATTATCCATCATCTCGTATTTATCACCATAGATATCCTCATAGCCGAGACAACACGAGTTGTTCACCTGTACTACACTTGAACCATCATCAGCTAAATACCACGCATATTGAGGATTTAAACCATCAATTAATGAGGGTTTTAATGCCGAATTTACCTCTTGTGCAGCATAGAAACCAATTGTATCTCGCATACCACGAGAGGCTGTACTACCTGTTATACGACTGTTCGTGTGCGATCCAGCACCACATTGGTCTTGGCTATCCCTACGACCATACTTCGCATAGAAGAGGTTTGCAATGTGCTTGTGCATCTCATAATCAATCTGTTGCATCTTGCGCTCGGCTGAATAATAGTTAAAGTCTGTCCACGATAAACTCGCTACACTTGCACCTCCTGTAATACAGCTGCGCAGGTTACTATCGACAATACTACTTTCGAACAGCCCAACCAAGCACTCGTCGTGGAGTACCCAATCTGGCTCCATATCTTCAATTTTATTGCTATTGGATAACACAACGCAATCAAACTCACCATCTTTATGTATGGTGAAATATAGTTCAGTTGCCTCCTCGGGAACATCGGCAATCAGATACATTCCATTCTCAAACTTTAGTTCAAAAGTACTAATTGTTAGAGTTTCGAGAATCGCACCATCGTCGCCAACAAAGATACCACTCGCCAAAAGGGTGTATGTAGCGGTCGGGAAACGCACCCTTTTATGTGCTGAGACATCTACATTCACAACCTTATAATTGCCATCTGCCGAGAGCGAGGTCTCAATATCACTCTTTCCAGTCATCAACTTATAACCACTCTGAACACTCAAATCATCAAGCATAAGCACCGTTGCAGTTGGCTTGTCGGGCATATCCAACTGCGACGAATAGCACGAATAGTGCTTCTTATTTACAAAGTCGTTGATGCCTTTGTACCAATATCTTGGCTCAAACATAAAGGCATCACCCTCGCTGGAGTCAAGTGTGGCAGGGGTGCAATCAGCTACATTTACAGAATCTGCGTAGTAGTTGGAATTGGTGTCGTGGAGGGGATAGATAGTCATTACATCCTCCTCCGCTTGCTTTCCTAAGCATCTGTATCTCTGCGATAATAGTGTTGAGATATGTGCGCTTGCAGAGTAATCATTGCCATATTTATAACCTGTGCCATTGTCGAGATTACTCACATTTGCATCGTCAGAAACCAACTCGTCAAACTCAATCATTGTATATTGAGGCTGACGAATATTCAACTCATCGAAGTGATTAGTGTACAGAGCAAATGTAGCATCATCAAGGTACTTCGTGAGTTTATACGTGCCAATCAGCTTACATTTACCTACGGTGTTGCCGTCAGCATCTATACCACCAAGACCTGCATTATACCAACTTGCAAGGTCTCTACCTGTACCCTCCAATTCGAGGTCGGTCAAGCGAACGTATTGCAAATTACCAAGTGCGAACATCTCCTCAAACAACTCAAAACCATCTATCTGAGCACAGTTCTCAACCCATAGACCTGTAATATTACTTTTATCTCCAAAGGTGATATTACCCTTTGTAAGTTGACTCAACGAACGTAACGTGAGGGTCTGATAGTTATTCGGTAGCCAAAGCCTTGAAAGAGGACAGCCCTCGACAAAGGAGATGGTAGATAGCGAATTACAACCCGAAGCATTAACCTCCTCAATACGGCTACATCCCGACAAATCAAGTGCTGAGAGGTTTGTGTAGTTGCGTAAATCAAGCCTCTTGAGCATCGGTAGCTTAGTACCTACAACAAGCTCAGTCAAGGTGTACGTTTCACCAACAGCACCCATAATAAGCTCCTCCAAAATTGGCAAGGTTGGCAGGTTCACATCAGTAAATCCACCCCACATAGAGAGATTTAACTTCTCCATAAAGATACCACCCAACAGGTGAAAGATTGTGCCAATATTAGCGACCTGCTCATAGGTATAGCTCCATTGAGTACCCTCGCTAACTGCCTCGTGTACCATCGTGTCGCTCTCCCTCTTGAACTCAAAGTAGAAATCTCGTGAGGGTGTAGCCATAACGGTAGCCCCTGCTGCACTATTACCTTTCCACGTTATATCGGTGAGCGTATATTGACCTGCTGAATACTTAGCATCAAAGATATTCATACGGTTAGAGACCCACCAATGACGGTGTGCCAAACGACTACCTTGCATAGCTTCCAGATATGAATACTTAACATTCGATACTACACCATCTTGATTAACCTCGATACCTTGCGTCTTAGGTAGCACATATTTATACTGTGCGTCGAGGTTGTAAAGTCTCTCACAATACTTCAACGATTGCTCAATATCAAACATATTGAAGATGTCCTCATTCGAGAGTACTGGGCGCAGTCGTTTATACGATGCCTCTAACTCATCGTGCATCAGTTCAAGGTTGTTCCACAGCACCGAGTCGTGACCTGCGTAGGCATAGACCGTTCGGTCGTCGGTCGAAAGCTCCGTGTCAATGGTCTGACGATCCACAAAAGGGTCATATTTCAATCGCCCATCGTTACGAACACCCAACACCGTATCGTTGTCATAGAAGATATAGTAACCCAACTTCTTGTCCGTGATAGGGTCGTAGAAGAAAGCCAGCATCGAGTTCTTTACCATCTGATCGACTGAGCCAAATATTTGAGTGAACATAAAATAGTCACAGAGGTAAGCTACGTCGAAGTAGTCAGCAAGTTCAGCCTTGAACTTAGCAAGGTTGTTTTCGGTCGATTTCACCCAACTAACAACGCTCATCAAGTGCGTAGGCTTGCGTGTGCCATCTTCGTAGCTATCATTATCATCAGGGTAACGACTCTCAAAGGTCTTTAACCAACGTGGTAGACCCTCCTCTAAAACATCGAAGTCGTTATCTTTATACAACCCCATCGGGTAGTCGTTGTTGCGGAACTCCCAACACTCGGTAGGGTTCTCCCCATCAAACTTCTCAGCAACCCACGCAGCATCGTGATAGCCTGGAATATTACAAAAGCCAAACACATCCTCCGTACTCTTGTCATTGTTAAAGTTGTACTTACCGACCAACACAGGGGTATCATTGATAGTCTCACGATGGAAAAGCAAACAAGGCTCGCCATTGACCGTGGTTCTAACATCATATTCAAAGTCGGCATCTACATTACGTTGCACAGGCGTTAACTCATTAGCCTTAATAAGTGTATCGTTGGCGATACGTGCGATACCTGTATTATGAGATGATGAACTCTCAGCAAAGTCAGCTTTAAGACAAAAGCAGTCTACTGGGGATGCCTTTTTCAGAACAGCTCCAGCACCTTGGAATGAATATTTTGCCTCTGCTTGTAGCTCTCCACCAACTCCCTGCTCATTGCAACCAAGATACAGATCTCCACCAACTTTTGCTGAGTTGTAGAGGTATAGACGGTAATTCTTTATGGGATACGCTAACGACGAAGTACCCTGCAATCTTATCGCTGCATTGACACATTTAAAGTTCAGTTGCGGTTCAGATCGTTTGACGCTTAATATCTCATCTACATCATACCACGACTTCTTATTGTTGATGACAGCAGCTTGATGAACGGTTGATACTCCGTTAGCCTGCTTGCCTGTTATAATAACATAACGCATATCATCGGGGACAGAGTCGACCGATATATTACCATTGCCATCAATGATATTGTTACGATTGTAGAGAGCAAACATATCATCGGCACTCTCTTGGTCGACCATAAAGCAGTCCAACATTTGAGAGTCGCTCAGGTATGTATTATACGAGCGCACCAAATAGACATCGGTTGTCGCTCCCGATGCACCCATCTCAATATATTGAGGCTCCGTTTGGTAGATATTATCACTCGTGCCACGTTGCACACAACCACTCATAATGCCATTGATGTACAAATAGACCATCTCCGTATTCAACTTCTCGTGGTCTGAAGAGTTGGTAACAGCCTTGGGGTACGATACAAAACCGACCTCGTAGACTTCATTAGCCGCCATCTTCATTGCGAGGGTGCTGTTACCCTTAGTCACCATTCGAGCCTCCTGTGAGGTTATGATAAAACCTGTGCCATTATCATCGACGCAGCTAATAACCTCTGCCGACTCGTCAACAACATTTGAAACCATATACTTAATGACAAAAGCAAAAGAGTTGTTTGAGTTCTGGTCGGGCTGCGCAAGAGGTTGATATTGGATAGTTGCCCTGGCATCATCGGATAAGCGCAGCGCATTGCCAATCCAGCCATCTCCGCCCCATTTGAACCCCTCGAACACCGTTTGAATGTCGTTCGAACTCCACTCTGTTTTATTGGTATCGTTGTTAGTTCGTCCCTGTGCAGATAGCTTGAGGGTAAGTCCATCAGTCGGTTCTGAGAGGTTTAGTTCCGATTGAAATACCTTCATTTGGTAATCATATGTCGTAGACCCACAGTTGAGCGTGCAACTCTGCGTTCCAAAGCTCATAGCACGTAGCGTGAGCTGTGTTGCTGCGTATGGTACTTTCGCAGAAGATACAACCGTTGCACCCTCAAGAACCGTTACCTCTGTCGGGGTCTCTCGTGGGTTATAGACTGCGTAGTTAAGCACATACTTGTCATATTGCTTCACAGGTATATATGGCACTTGACCCATCGGAATAATAGAACCATCGGGATAATCAAAGCGAGTGGCTACAACTGGAGATAGGTCTATGCTACCTCGCACAGCTAAGTCAAAGTATATGCTATTGCTCTTGATTATTACTCCAGTCTGCAAATCCAACTCACAGACGAGCTGCACAGAGTGAGAACCGTGGGCAAGTGCCGAAGTTGATATGTTGAATGAGCCGTTCGCAGTAGAGGTAGTGATACTTCTATCTTCGTGATCCACTCCATTGAGGTAGCAACGCAAGGTCTTAATACCCGAACCGCTCAAAGCGTAGGGTATAGTTATGGTGTCGCCTTGGTTGATTGCTGAGGCATAGTTGAAAGAGCTTGTGAGAGTGAGCTGAATTACATTCACCGTCCACGAGATTTGAGATACTTGTTGCTCTGCACCCTCGCCAACCGTTACACGAATTTTAACAGAATTTGTACCGACTCCCATATATTTAGAGACATCAAGGGTATTACTACTCCCTGCAGCAATCATACCCTGCTCTGTGCTTGATGTCGCACCGTGGGTAATAGTTGCAGTCCAAGAACCTGCATTGCCTGTTGAACTGTCGGTTGAGCTGTCTATATGGTCAAAGGTGTAAACTAATCGCACATCATCACCAACTTTAATTGTCGGGTTGGCTGTAACACGAATAAGTTTTATCTTAGTAGTAGCAACAGAACCACCGCCACCACCTGTAAACATATCAGAGGTGGAGAGAGCTACGCCACTCTCATCAAGTAGAGAGATAGAGTAAGCCTTATCATCACCCTCACCAATCTCATTGAGCTGAAGTGCTACGCCATATTTACTCGCCAAAGCACCGAACGCGGCTGCGACAGCTTTGTTCTCGACTGGGTTGGTTGAGTTTACATCAAGAGTCTGGTCTACCTCGGTCTGCTCAATTGGAATGGTGATATTACCACTCTCATCGGGAGAGTACGCTTGTGATGACGTGCCACTAACCACCGTAACGCTCTTGATTGCGTCGCCACCACCATATCTGCCCCACGAAGATACGGTATTAAATGAATCAATATTTGTTCCCTCGAAACGGTAGTCGACCCATTTACCTGCCGACTCCTCAAAGGTGATAATCATTGCCGATTTATTCTCATCGTCAATCTCACCATCTGCAAGAGCTGCGACTGCTGTTGCCTTAGTATAGTAGCCACTCGCCAATGGGTGAAGTAGTGTTACATTGTAGAACCCTGCCCCCGAACCACTACCACCTCCCTCAAGGAGATTGATATTACCATTTACATCGGGTGTAAGCACCTCGGTAGTGTTACCGTCCTTATCTTTAACAGTAACCTTGCGGATAGAACCTGCCGCAGCTGCATTTGCCAACTCTGCCGCCGTGGTTGCTGCCGCTGCCGCTGCATTTGCTAAGGTAGTAGCGGATTCAGCCGATGACTTAGCCGTATTAGCCCCTGTCGTTGCGTTATTTGCTAAAGTGGCGGCAGAGTTGGCGACTTGTGCCGCAGCGGTAGCAACTGCCCCCAAAAGGGAAATAGGAACGGAGACCACCTCATCGCCCTTGAGAGCAGGAAGTGATACAACGCCATTGAGTGAATCTACCTCTTGTAGATCCTCTACTCCTTGACTGTCCGCCTTGAGAGCA
>JBCQTG010000039.1:0-17257 GCA_047178765.1 Rikenellaceae bacterium
CGCTCCCGAGGGCGGTAAACATCATCTGCCTCAGTTCAAGCTCATTTCGTGGCGCTGCAACAACCATCTGCGGAATAGCAGAGAGGTAGGCAAGATCATAAGCACCATGATGCGTAGCTCCATCCTCACCCACCAGACCACCTCTATCGAGACAGAGGGTCACGGGTAGCCTCTGTATAGCCACATCGTGGATAACATTATCATAGGCGCGCTGCATAAACGAGGAGTAGATATTACAGAATGGGCGCATGCCACTAGCGGCAATACCGGCAGCAAAGGTTACAGCATGACCCTCGGCAATACCGACATCAAAGCACCTCTCCGGCATCCTCTCCTTAAGTATATTCATCGATGAGCCACTAAGCATAGCTGGGGTGATACCCACCACTCGCTCATCCAACTGCGCCAGCTCCAACAGCGTCTCACCAAAGACATCTTGGAATCGGTCGGCAGATACTCCGCTCTTAATTATCTCCCCAGTCTCGGGGTTGAAGAGTCCCGGAGCGTGCCATTTGATGCTATTCTCCGCCGGCTCATACCCCTTACCCTTAGTTGTAATGACGTGTAGTAGTTTAGGACCCTTGATGCTCTTTAGCGCCGTAAGCACCCTAAGCATCTTTGGCAGATCATGCCCATCGATAGGACCGAAATATCGCATATTGAGACTCTCGAAGAGGTTGCTCTTATGGAGGATACCCCTCTTGATCTGTCGCCCCACCAACCGTAGCAGGTTGAGTATACGCGGTGTGTGTGAGAGGAGCTGCCAGAGCCACTGCTTGAAGCTATTATACTTTTTTGAGGTAGAGATACGAAGCAGATATTTGCTCAGCGCACCTGTCGAGTGGTCGATCGACATATTGTTATCATTGAGAACAACCAACACATCGCTCTGCTGATCTGCCCCAAGGTTATTCAACCCCTCGAAGGCTAGTCCACCCGTCATCGAGCCATCACCAATCACCGCAACAACCGCTCTCTGCTCACCGCCCATCTGCGCCCCCTTAGCCAAACCGTAGGCGGCAGAGATTGATACCGAAGCGTGTCCCCCACCAAAACTATCATACTCGCTCTCGCTCATCTTAGGGAAGCCACTTATCCCTCCCCTTTTTCTCTTGTTGTGAAACTCCTCCCTACGCCCCGTGATAATCTTATGAGGGTAGGTCTGGTGTCCTACATCCCACACGATAGCATCCTGTGGGGTGTTGAATATATAGTGGAGTGCAACCGTTAGCTCAACCACACCTAGGCTCGACGAGAGGTGACCGGGGTTGGTCGCACACTCATCGATAATGTAGCTACGTAGCTCATCGCAATATCGACTCAACTCCTTTATATTCAACCTACGAAGTTGCTCAGGAGAGTCGATGCTAACTAGTATATCCCTATCTTTTGTCATATGAGCTACAAAGATAGTTAAAAGCAGAACAATTATCAAAAAAAAATCATATCTTTGCCTAGTCAAATTATAGAGTATTGAGATATGAAGTATAAAAGAGTACTACTAAAGTTGAGCGGCGAGTCGCTACAAGGGGAGCAAAAGTATGGACTCTCAACCGATATGTTGCAATCATATGCTGAGCAGATCAGCAGGATCGCCGCTGCGGGGGTAGAGGTTGGTATCGTTATTGGCGGTGGAAATATCTTCCGCGGACTGAGCGGTTCGCAGAGGGGGTTCGACCGTGTAAAGGGGGATCAGATGGGTATGTTGGCTACGGTGATTAACTCACTTGCGCTACACTCTACGCTAGAGGCTAATGGCGTAAAGGCTAAGGTGTTGACATCGATCCGCATGGAGCCTATCGGCGAGTACTACTCTAAGGCTAAGGCTCTCGAACTATTTGAGCAGGGGTATGTTGTAATCATAGCAGGAGGGACATCAAACCCCTACTTCTCTACAGACACCGCCTCGGCACTACGCGGAATAGAGATTGAGGCTGAGGTGATGCTTAAGGGTACGCGAGTGGATGGAATCTACACTGCCGATCCAGAGAAAGACCCTACCGCAACAAAATTCGATGAGATTAGCTTCGATGAGATCTATGAGCGTAAGCTCAAGGTGATGGATCTCACCGCATTTACCCTCTGTCGCGAGAATAACCTCGGGATCATCGTCTTTGATATGGATACTCCGGGGAATCTCGAAAAGGTGATGAGTGGCGAGAAGATCGGCACGGTGGTGAAGTAATAAAGATTAAAAAAATAAAGATATAATTATGATTGAGACAAAGGTAATTCTTGACGAGGCAAAGGTCAAGATGCAAAAGGCGTTTGATCGCTTTGAGGAGGAGATTGCAAATATCCGTGCCGGAAAGGCATCGACAAATGTCCTTAACTCAGTGATGGTGGAGTACTACGGAACATTAACCCCCGTATCTGGAGCAGCAAGTGTCACCGTTCCCGATGCAAAGACAATTATCATCCAGCCATGGGATAAGAATATGATCCGCCCAATCGAGAAGGCGATCCTCGACTCAAACATCGGACTAACACCATCAAATAACGGAGAGCAGATCCGCCTCTCACTACCTCCACTTACCGAGGAGCGCCGTAAGGAGCTATCGAAGCAGGTTAAGGGTGAGGGTGAGACAGCACGTATAAGCATGCGCAACGTTCGCCGTGATGCTGTCGATCAATTCAAAAAGTCACAGAAGGATGGAATGCCAGAGGATGTTGCTAAGGATGGCGAGGGCGAGGTTCAGAAGATTCTCGATGGATTCTCTAAGAAGATCGATACAGTTATCGAGCTTAAGGAGAGGGAGATTATGACTGTGTAATACTCCATAAACCGGGACAACACTAACACTCTCGACTCGATGGAGTGAGAGGATAAAACAGTAGAGAGGGAGACAAGTGATAAACACCGTCTCCCTCTCTATTCTCTATATAAGCTGAGGATTAACCTCTGATAGCAGCAACACCCGGAAGAACCTTACCCTCCATATACTCCAACAAAGCACCACCGCCTGTAGAGACATACGATACCTTATCAGCAAGACCCAACTTGTTGATACAAGCAACTGAGTCACCACCACCGATAAGTGAGTAGGCGCCATTAGATGTAGCCTCAGCGATAGCGTTAGCAACAGCCTTTGATCCTACAGCGAACTTATCCATCTCAAATACACCTACAGGACCATTCCAAAGGATTGTCTTGCTCTCAAGAACAGTCTTTGTGAACTCCGCGATTCCCTCAGGACCAGCATCAAGACCCATCCATCCCTCTGGAATATCCATAGCTACAGCGACCTGAGTGTTAGCCTCAGCATCGAACTTATCAGCAACCATTGCATCCTTAGAGATTACAAGTTTGATTCCCTTAGCCTTAGCAAGCTCAAGAACATTAAGTGCCACTGGGAACATATCAGCCTCACAAAGTGATGATCCGATCTTACCACCCATAGCAGCCTCGAAAGTGAACGCCATACCACCACCGATGATGATTGTATCTACAGCATCCATCAACTTCTCGATGATAGTGATCTTTGAAGAGACCTTTGAACCACCAACGATAGCGCAGAATGGGCGCTGAGGGTTAGCCATAACGCTGTCAATTGCCTTAAGCTCATTCTCCATAACATATCCGAACATCTTATCTGTTGGGAAGTACTCAGCGATAAGAGCTGTAGAGGCGTGAGCGCGGTGTGCTGTTCCGAAAGCGTCGTTAACGTAGCAATCAGCGTATGAAGCTAGTCTCTTCACAAACTCCTTCTGAGAAGCCTTAAGAGCCTTTTTAGCCTCAGCCTTCTCCTCGTCAGTAGCCTCAGCAGACAACCCCATTGGCTTGCCAGTCTCCTCGCCGTAGAAGCGTAGGTTCTCCAACAACATCACCTCACCGGGCTTAAGAGCAGCCGCCATCTCAGCAGCCTTCTCACCGATGCAGTCACCAGCGAACATCACCTTCTCGCCCAAGCGAGCCTCGATAGCTGGGATGATCTGCTCCAAGGTGAACTTCTCGTCGTTGTTCTTCTTTGGGCGACCCATGTGAGACATAAGGATTACCGATCCACCCTTCTCTAGAACCTTCTTGATTGTTGGGATAGCTGCACGGATACGAGTATCGTCTGATACCTCACCGGGGCTTTTCAAAGGCACATTGAAATCAACGCGGATAATTGCGCGTTTACCTGAAAAATCGTAGCTGTCAATTGCAAACATAACTTCTCTATTTTTTATATTAATTAATGTATTTCACACCTTAGACCGCAAATCGCTATTCGTTGTCATGCTGAGCGAAGCGAAGTATGACATATGCTCATATCAATAGCTGAGCAGATGCGACCGCAACAAAAGTAGTAAAAAAATATAAATATAGCGAATAATTCTGCAATTACTTTTCTTTGGAGCAGTTAAGCAGCTGCAAAATGAGATCTCGCTGCTCTATGCCGATCTCGACGGTGATAGATACTCGTCCATTGTTCGATCCATCTCTTGAAAACATCTCGCGATCGACATATGTCTTTGGATATGTAAATAGGTATAGCATATCTACATTCAAGGCACTTGCGATTTTCTCAAGTTCAGAGACTCTCAGTTCTCTTTTACCCTTCTCGATATTGCTTATTACTGATGCATCCACGCTGAGTGCATCAGCGATATACTCCTGCGTTATACCGCGCTGGAGGCGAATCTCTCGTATATTTTCTATAATTTTTGTCATTAACCAAATTTAACAATATTATCATCAGTCGCGCATGGATTCAAGGCGTTATAAATGAGATTTAGGCGCATTTGTATGATTTTATGTCATATTAATTTGCATTAATCGCATTTTAATTGTAGTTTTGCAGTGTTGTGTTATATATTTGTTTGCGCTTAAGGCAAATTTTATGCAAAAAATACATGTGACAAAACTAACTGATAGACAATGAGACAACTTACTATTTATAAAACAACAAAAGTAAACACTATATTATTAAGCGGAGGGATTTAATAATGAGGCAAAATTCACTATTGTAATATTTGATATATCTTTCACATTTTGCGCTAAGGATAAAGCTCTCTCGACAGTTAGAGAACCATCTTTAGAACCTATACCAATTCTAATTAGTACTGATACATTATAATTATAGAACAACTTTAATTACATAATAATTTAACAAAAAAACTATGAAATATTTTAAACTCCTATCTATTTTAATGGCGGTTGCCATCTGCTCATGTAGCGAGAGTAGCTCTGAAGAGACAGCTGCACCGGTGGCTACTGATAATACCAGTACAATTACAATTGGTGATGAGAGTCCAATGCTATCATTAGGGTATTCATCTGCAAACAACATCAAGTGCTGCATCAACTCATCATGGCTGCGTCAAAATCTTGTCTCTATCGAAGCCTCAGTGACTATTGAAGGGAATGAGAACGCACAGGATTACTACACTCGTTCGCAAGAGGCAACACTTTATGACTGGGGGCTTCAAATCACAACCGTTGACCTAGAGACAGGCATTTTTTATCTATACCTAGAGGCTCCTTTGGAGGAGGCATACAAAGAGCTACCAGCCGTATTGAAAATTTTGATACTGGATGCTGATGGTGGCGAAACTATAGCTATGCGCGCTATTCAACTGGTAGATGATGTTGTCTCTATAGTAGGAATACCTCAAGATAGTGAGGCGGGAGAGACCCCTATTATCGAGGAAAACACCGAGGTGTTACCAGACTTTACTGGTCAAGTAGAGATAGATAAGGAGAGTGGATATTATATGGCAAACATATACATATCTGGTATTACTGATGGCAACGGTGGCTATCTTGAGTTAAAGGGTACAGGTGAGCCAAAACAGAATCTATGGCTTGAGTTTGATAACACACCTAAGGGTATCTATATTGAAAAGATCAGCGAGGGTTCAGCGGTAAAGAATGATATTATATTCTTAGTAGACAACTCTGGAAGTATGTCAGAGGAGGCAAATGGTATTGCAACGAGCATACAGGCATGGGCTACAGAGCTTTACGAAGCTGGAATTGACGCAAAATTTGCTTGCGTTGGCTACAATGGCAGCATCACCGGAGCGATAGATCTTACAGATGTATCAGGTATCTCAACCTATCTGGATCGTTATACAGGCACATCACGTACGGTCGGATTCGATACAACTTATCTATCTGAGATGGCTTCAGAGTCGACCTATAAAACAACTAGTGGAGAGTGTGGTGTAGTTGCGTTGCGCTTTGCCGATGATTTGTTCTCATTTAGAGATGGTTCAAATCGTATATATGTAAACTTCACAGATGAGCCAAACCAAACATCGGGATACGAGAATAACTCTGTTGAATATGTGAACTCTGATTATTGGATTGGAAAGGGTACCGTACATACAGTATTTAGTGCAACATCATGTAGCACAACTGGAAATAACGAAGATCCTCGCGACATGTCAACATATACGGGAGGCACATCGATGGATGTAAGTAGCAGTTTTACCGGGGTAACTCTTAGCAGCCTACCTGTATCTGAAGCGATTCTAAACACTTATATAATTCGATTCACGAATATAGAAGAGTATATCGGGAAAGAGTCAACATATAGTGTCATGATCGTAGTGAAAGATGATGGTATAGAGTCTAAAAAGACATCGTATTTGAATTTTTAGCACTCTCTGACGACTACATTTTGATTGATTAGATGCCACATGCGCCACCCGATCTGGGTGGCGCATAGCATTTTATTTTATACTTAGGATCAAGTTTAGTCCTTCTCATCTAAATTATTAAGGAGCTTCTAGAGGCTTTTCTTTAGAACAGATATGAAGCTACAAAATCTATCAATCAAAATAGGAGTGGTGTTCTAATTACAGGTCAAATATAGTAGCGCTGTAACAGGTTGGGAATATGGAGTTTTCATGCGTTTGCACTGAAAAAAAACCAGTCAAAAAGACAATAAGTCAAAAAAAATAGTAACTTTGCAATTGTTAGGCTAGAAAAAAAACAATTTAAATAGAATAATTATGGCAAAGAAAGAGTGCGTATTAGTAGCAGGTGGAGCTGGTTATATCGGTTCACACACTGCAGTAGAGCTTACACAGGCGGGTTATGATGTGGTGATTGTCGACAATCTGTCGAACTCGGTGGCGGCAGCTGTTGATGGCGTGCGCCAAATCACTGGTGTCGATGTACCATTTTATGAGGTCGACTGCTGCGATATGGCAGCCTTTGAGGAGGTTTTCAAGAAGCATGAGTTCAACTCAGCAATCCACTTCGCAGCATCTAAGGCTGTGGGCGAGTCGGTGCAGAAACCATTAGAGTACTACTCAAATAACCTCACCTCATTGATGAACCTTATCGCTCTTATGCGTAAGTATGAGCGTGGAAACATCGTATTCTCATCTTCATGTACTGTATATGGCGAGCCTGATGCTCAGCCAGTTACAGAGATGACCCCTCGCAAACCCGCCCTCTCTCCATATGGAAACACAAAGGCTATGAGCGAGGATATTCTACGCGACTCAATGAACACATATGAGGGTATGAAGGGTATCGCACTACGCTACTTCAACCCTATTGGCGCACACCCAACAGCACTTATCGGTGAGCTTCCTCAGGGTGTTCCTCAGAATCTTGTACCTTATATCACACAGACAGCTGCAGGTTTGCGCGAGTGCCTATCGGTATTTGGTGACGACTACGCTACACCTGATGGATCATGTATCCGCGACTATATCGATGTTGTCGATCTAGCTAAGGCTCACGTAGTGGCTGTTAACAGAATGACTCAGGGCAAGTCAAAGGCAGACTACGAGATCTTCAATATCGGAACAGGAAATGGAGTATCAGTATTGCAGCTATTGGAGAGCTTCCAACGCGTGAACAACCTTAAGCTAAACTATAAGATCGCACCACGTCGCGAGGGTGATATTACAGCCATATGGGCTGATCCTACAATCGCAAACAACGAGCTAGGATGGCACGCAGAGCGCAAACTCGACGATACCCTCGCCGCAGCTTGGGCTTGGGAGCGTAAGGTTCGTAACCTATAGTAGTAGATCACTTAGCAAGCATCAAGGGCTGCCTTCGGCGACCGGGGTGACCCCCGGGGGACTGGCGAGATGCTTTGCATCTCTTCTTTTGCGCTTTTGGGCTTATAACTTCGTTATAAGATTTTAGTGGGTCATAATTTTTTTAGCTCAAGTGAACTTGGCTAAAAAAATTATGACCCACTAAAATTTCACAAACATCTTTCAGATGTTTGTACCCAAAAGCGAGTCGGTAGATGTGGCAAGGTTATTTTCGTCAGAAATGCATATTGCAGAGAGTTCAGCATGACAGGGAAAAATGCACTACTGTAGAGAATATTCGCGACAGACCTTTCGCTTTGGACCCAAACACCTTTAGGTGTTTGAAAGTTTTAAGGCTTGATTTTTTTAGCCAAGTTTACTTGAGCTAAAAAAATCAAGCCTTAAAACGCAAGAGCGAAGCTCAAAGGTCCAAAGCGCAACAGAGAAGAGATGCAAAGCATCTCGCTAGCCCCGCGGGTGGCAACCCGCCCGTCGGAGACAGCCCCCCCAGTGCTTGCTCTACCTACAGCTCAACAAGCACCTCACCGTTCATGTCCGATGGGATCTCAAGACCCATCATTGTAAGGAGTGTAGGTGCGACATCTGCCAAGATACCATCCTTAACGCTCTTCACTCTATCTGAGACAACCACGATAGGCACGGGGTTGAGTGAGTGGGCGGTATTTACTGAGCCATCTGCATTGAGTGCATTATCAGCATTTCCGTGGTCGGCGATTATCACCACCTCGTAGCCGTTAGCCTTAGCAGCCTCGACAACATTTGACACACACTCGTCAACAGCCTTAACAGCCTTAACGATAGCCTCATAGATTCCGGTGTGACCAACCATATCGCCATTAGCGAAGTTCAAACACACGAAGTCGAACCTCTGCTCTCCCAAGGCACCGACCAGCTTATCGGCAACCTCATAGACGCTCATCTCGGGCTGTAGATCATATGTAGCAACCTTAGGTGAAGCGACCAAGATACGCTCCTCGCCCTCGAAACACTCCTCGCGTCCTCCATTGAGGAAGAAAGTTACGTGTGCATACTTCTCAGTCTCGGCGATACGTAGCTGCTTAAGACCCTTTGATGAGACATACTCACCGATGGTATTAGCCACATTCTCCTTATTGAATAGAATATGTAGACCCTCGAACTTTGAGTCGTAGGGGGTCATGCAGCAGTAGTATAGTGGCATCTTCGACATTCCGAACTCAGGATAGTCGTTCTGAGTCAAGACCTCGGTGATCTCCTTAGCACGGTCGTTACGATAGTTGAAGAAGATAACCATATCGTTTGGTTTGATACGTGCTGATCCTTTGCGGATGATTGGGCGGATAAACTCATCGGTAACATCGTTATCGTATGATGCCTGCACCGCTGCAACCATATCCTCAACCTCTTCACCTACGCCATTGACCATCATATCGTAGCCATCCTTAACACGCTCCCAACGCTTATCTCTATCCATAGCGTAGTAGCGACCGATGATCGATGCAACCACTCCTGCCGACTTAGCGGTGTGAGCCTCTAGAGCCTCGATAAAGCCCTTTCCGCTGCGTGGGTCGGTATCTCTACCATCCATAAAGCAGTGGATATATGTATTCTTCAAGCCATAGGCAGCTGAGATGTCACACAATTTATATAGGTGATCCAACGATGAGTGTACACCACCATCAGAGGTCAAACCCATAAAGTGAACATCGACACCATTTGTCTTTGCATACTCAAACGCCGCCTTAACCTCAGCGTTCTCCATGATCGAGTTGTCGGCACATGCGCGGTTGATCTTCACTAGATCTTGATAGACAACGCGTCCAGCACCGATATTGAGGTGTCCAACCTCTGAGTTACCCATCTGACCCTCTGGCAGACCGACATTCTCACCATCAGTACGTAGCTGTGCTGAGGGGTACTTCTCGCTCATTGCGGTGATATACTCTGGCTTAACTTGTGCTATAACATCTGCCTTGCCTCCATCTCCGATTCCCCAACCATCGAGGATCATTAGTAATACTTTGTTCATAATATTTATCTTTTATCTTGTTATATCTGGTTAAATGGGTTCTTTGAACCCACCGCCCTCAATGCGATTTTTTATTGAAAAATCGCTTTTATTGAGTGAGGGCGGTCGCCTAGGGCTGCCCTGCGCGGGCTGCGGCGGGGTGCTCCCCGCTGAGCTGGAGAAACTTTGTTTCTCCTTTTGCCTAGTTTAGCTCTGCTAGGGCTAGCTCTACTGCTTTGTCTACTGCTGCTGTTAGCCCCTCAGGGTTCTTTCCTCCTGCCGTAGCGAAGAATGGCTGTCCGCCACCTCCTCCTTGAATCAACTTCGCAGCCTCACGGATGATCTTTCCAGCATTGATGCCCTTAGCAACCAAATCATCACCAACCATAATCGTCAAGACTGGCTTGCCTCCAACAGCTGTTCCCGCAACATACAACATATCCTTGCACTTAGCACGCAATGTGTATGCCATATCCTTTTGGAACTCCGATGTGCGATCGGCTACTCCGCAGATAATGCGAATTCCATCTCTCTCGACAGCGTGTCCGATCAACTTCTCGCTCCACTCCTCGACCTGCTCCTTACGCATCGCCTCAACCTCCTTGCCTAGTGTATCGTTATTGTCTACCAACTTCTTGATAGCCTGCAATATCTGAGGGTTATTAAGGTGCTGCTCGATGCTCTTCACAACCTCCTCAGAGGCGTAGACAACAGTCATCGCCCTCTCGCCTGTGACAGCCTCGATACGGCGCACACCTGCCGAGATAGCACTCTCAGAGACGATCTTAAAGAGACCTATATTTCCCGTTGCCGAGGTGTGTGTACCTCCACACAACTCCACCGAGTCACCAAAGCGGATCACGCGAACAGAGTCACCATACTTCTCACCAAAGAGCATCATCGCCCCTGCAGCCTCAGCCTCAGCCATCGTTGCATTACGGTTCTCGCAGAGTGCATTATTCTCACGAACCATCCTATTCACCTCAATCTCTACAGCTCTCAACTCCTCGGCTGTAACCTTCTGGAAGTGAGAGAAGTCGAAGCGTAATGAGTCGGGTGTTACACTCGAACCCTTCTGCTCAACGTGTGTTCCCAATATCTTACGCAGCGCAGCGTGCATCAAGTGGGTTGCAGTGTGGTTATTGGCTGAGTTCTGACGCTTATCTGCATCTACCTGAGCGGTGAAAGCACCCTCCAAATCGGTTGGCAGCTTATCTACAACATGTATTGTCAAACCATTCTCCTTCTCGGTAGCGACAATGCGTGTCACCTCACCATCGGCAGAGGTGATTGTACCCACGTCACCCGCCTGACCTCCCGAATTTCCGTAGAAAGGTGTAAGGTCAAAGACCAACTGGTAGCTCGTCTTATTCTTTGTCTTGACGCTACGGTAGCGCGCGATATGCACCTCAGCAGTCAAGGTATCATAACCAACAAACTCACAATCCTTCATCGAGATTAGCTCCTGCCAATCATCCATCTCCTTAGCCGCAGCGTTACGCGAGCGCTCCTTCTGAGCCTGCAACTCGCTCTCAAACGACTTTATATCAACACTCACACCCTGCTCCTTAGCGATCAGCTCAGTAAGGTCGATAGGGAATCCATAGGTGTCATATAGTGTAAAGGCATCCTTGCCCGAGATCTCACCCTTGCAACCCTTGATAACATTATCAAGCAGGTTGATTCCGGTAGCCAAGGTCTTAAGGAATGAGTTCTCCTCCTCCTCGATAACCCTCTCGATAAGGGTCTGCTGAGCCTTAAGCTCGGGGAACTGACCACCCATACGATCAGCCATCACCGCAACTAGTTTGCAGATAAACGGCTCATTGAACCCTAGGTAGGTATATCCGTAGCGCACCGCACGGCGCAAGATTCGGCGGATAACATATCCAGCCTTGACATTTGATGGTAGCTGACCATCGGCGATTGAGAAGGCGATAGCACGCAGGTGGTCGGCAACAACCCTCATCGCTATATCACTCTTCAACTCCGCGCCATACTTAATCCCCGATAGCTCAGAGAGCTTAGCGATATATGGCTGAAAGACATCGGTGTCGTAGTTTGACTGCTTACCCTGAAGGATCATACAGAGACGCTCGAAGCCCATTCCTGTATCTACGCTCTTCGCTGGCAGTGGCTCCAATGAGCCGTTAGCCTTGCGATTGAACTGCATAAATACCAAGTTCCATATCTCGATTACCAGTGGGTTATCTTTGTTCACCTCATCGCGTCCGGGAGCCTTTGCGATCTCCTCCTCGCTACGTAGGTCGTAGTGGATCTCACTACATGGTCCACAAGGACCAGTCTCACCCATCTCCCAAAAGTTATCCTTCTTATTTCCTCGAATGATATGATCCTCAGGGAGGTATGCCTTCCACATATCGTAAGCCTCCTGATCGAACGGCACTCCATCCTCCTCGCTACCCTCAAATACCGTAGCATAGATTCTGCTTTTGTCCATTCCGTAGCGACCTACAAGCAGCTCCCAACCCCAGTCGATAGCCTCCTTTTTGAAGTAGTCACCGAATGACCAGTTGCCCAACATCTCGAACATCGTGTGGTGATAGGTATCGTGACCCACCTCCTCCAAGTCGTTGTGTTTACCCGATACACGCAGACACTTCTGTGTGTCGGCGGCTCGGTCGAACTTCTGCTGAGTATTTCCAAGGAAAATATCCTTAAACTGATTCATTCCCGCGTTGGTAAACATCAACGTCGGATCACCCTTGACAACCATTGGTGCCGAGGGGACAATCGTGTGTGCTTTGCTCTCAAAGAAGTCCAAAAACTCCTGACGAATTTTATTCGATTCCATCTATATAATGTATATAATATCCTTATCGGTTGCAAAATTAGACAATTTACACTAAATTTGCACCATCAATTAGGGAGTTTTTTTAATCAGGATGCAAAAAAAAGAGCATAAAGAGATATTGGGTCAACCCGATAGCACAACGAAGAGGCGACAAATTAGTCGGTGGAAGATTGAGCTATTGGTGGGACTCCTCCTAGTTGTGCTATTTAACACCCTCTATTTAACACTCTTCGAGAGCCAGCAGACGCAAAAGCTATCTGCCGATCAGAACGATCTGATCGACCAATATAGGGTGATCGACGAGAAGATAAAAGCCTCGCAGAGTAGGGTTCGCCAGATCGCCAAGCGAGACAACCTCATCTACCGATCGCTCTTCGCCCTCGACACACTAAACACAGCGAGTTGGAGCAAGCCCTATCCCGACACCTACTACGCCCACTTCGATGATAACCCATATACGCCGATGGTGCAGCGCCGGTGGCGATCGATAGATATATTGGCAAAGATGATCTACTTCCAATCGCTCTCGCTAGATCAGATTGAACCGATGGTAAAGAACAGCACCGACCTTTCGGAGGCGATCCCCGCAATATGGCCCATCGATCGCACAGCACTGAAACATGGTATCGGAGCCTTTGGTCGTCGTCTGCACCCAATCTACAAGCGCTACCTCAACCATAAGGGTGTCGACATGGCGTGTGACACAGGGACCCCAGTATACGCTACGGGCAACGCGGTGGTGGAGAGGAGTTATCAGGGGTATAGACGATCGGGGTATGGACAGCAGCTGCTACTACGACATGAGTATGGCTACCAGACGCGCTATGCCCACCTGAGTAAGAGGCTAGTGAATGTTGGTGATACGGTGAAGAGGGGTGATATAATCGGATTGGTTGGCAGTACCGGTGGCTCAACAGGTCCACACCTCCACTATGAGGTGATCTACCGTAATGTTGCGGTCAACCCTATCAGCTTCTTCAACCGAAACATGAGCAAGGAGGAGTATGCGGAGCTAATGAAACAGACATATATCACCGATCTTGATAAGACGGATGGTGAATTTGAAGATATAGAGTAATGGGCAGAAAGGGAGAGAAAAGAGGACGCATCGCAGAGCTTCGACGCAGAAAGATTATCCAGAGCAGGGTTATCTGGATCACCATTCGTGTCGTTGGGTGGGCTATTGTTGCGGGGGTGATAAATATCATCATCTTCTCTCTGTTCGACTCACCAAAGGAGCGGCAACTACAACTAATCAATCAGGGTCTCGATGAGGATCTGATGCGACTACAGAGTCGCTATGACTCTCTGGATATGGTCCTTACGAATCTTGAGGCTCGCGACCGCTCGATCTTCAACACCATGTTTGAGTCGGAGCCATATAACATTGATGCCGACTATAAGCGCGAGCAGGTAAATCTATATGAGTCGCTAATAGGGCGCTCCAACTATGAACTTCGTGAGATGCTTGCTAAAAGGGTTGCCACATTGGAGTGCAGTGTTGATGAACTTGTCTCAACCACCAAGGTGATGGTGAAGGCGATCGACACACTAGGCAATAAGAGCAGGCGAATACCCGCGATCCAACCCATCGTCAACGACCAGCTCACACTGCTCACCGCCTCATTTGGCGAGAGACTCAACCCCTATTACAATAAGAGACAACGACATACAGGCGTAGACTACACCATCCCCGAGGGTACACGAGTCTTTGCCACCGCCGATGGAATAATCAAACGATATACACTCAGCAGCTCCGACACTGGCAAGAGCGTTGTTGTCGACCACCAGAATGGATATGAGACTGTATATAACCACCTCTCGAAGATCGACTTCCCAAAGAGCTACAGAGTGAAGAGGGGTGACATAATTGGCATGTCGGGTAATTCGGGACTCTCCTTTTCGCCCCACCTCCACTATGAGATACGATATAACGGAGTGAGTGTCGATCCAATCGACTACTTCTTCATGGAGTTGAACCCTATGCAGTATCAACAGATATTGAGGATAGCTCAATATGGAATGCAATCATTTGACTAAAAAGAGAAATATATATATTTATGCAAACAGAACTACTATTAATTGATTTTGACGGAACGCTAGTCGACACTCGACAGGCGAACTACCGCGCCTATCGCGATGTGCTAAAGGAGATCGGTATCGAACTCGATGAGGAGCTTTACCTACGTGAGTTATTCGGCATGCGCTGCGGAGAGTTCCTTCGCCGTATGGGGCTAACTGACTCCTATGAGATCGACCGATTGCGCAGACGCAAAATCGAGATCTACCCTCAGCACTTCGATACACTGAAGCTGAACGACTGGCTATGGAGTTTGGCACAGAATTTTAGAAAGAACGGGGGCAGGGCGTGGATTGTCTCTACGGGACAGACCATCAATATCAACAATGTGATGAACCACCTCGGGCTGGCAGACTGCTTCGATGGAGTCTTTACCGGGGCAGATGTTATGGATAGCAAACCCTCGCCAGAGTGCTTCCTTAAGGTGATGGCTGCGGAGGGTTGTTCACCTGAGCAGACGCTGATCTTCGAGGATTCGGTCGTTGGTTTGGAGGCTGCACGCAAGAGTGGAGCTGCATTTATAAAGGTTGAGATGTAATGGATTTAAGGTACGATACTATCGTCGTCGGAGCGGGACACGCAGGGTGTGAGGCGGCAATGACCGCCGCTAAGTTGGGGGCAAAGACACTGCTCATCACCCTCGACATGACAAAGTTTGCCAATATGTCGTGCAACCCCGCTGTGGGGGGTGTGGCAAAGGGGCAGATTGTGCGCGAGATCGATGCTCTGGGTGGCGAGATGGCTCGTATCACAGACCTTAGTACCATCCAGTTTAGGATGCTCAATAGGTCGAAAGGGGCGGCGATGTGGTCGCCACGCGCACAGTGTGATAAGGCTCGATTCTCGGAGCTATGGCGCGAGGCGTTGGAGCAGCAGCCCAATCTATTCTTATTTCAAGATAGTGTGACAAAGATCCTCTTTAACGAGGATAAGAGCTGCGTCACTGGGGTCCAGACCCGCTATGGTGTCCGCTTCGAGGCGGAGAGCGTAGTGCTTACTAGTGGCACATTTATGTCGGGATTGATGCACTGTGGAGAGATGCAGATGGAGGGTGGACGAGCAGGAGACCAATCCTCTTTTGGAGTCACCGAATCACTCACTGCAGTGGGGTTCGAGGCGGGGCGAATGAAGACCGGCACTCCGGCACGCCTCGATGCACGATCAATCGACTTCTCGAAGCTAGAGCCTCAGCCGGGAGATGAGAAACCATCTAAGTTCTCATACCTACACAGTAGTAAAGAGGTTGAGAATCAACTACCTTGCTATCTTGTCTACACCTCAAAGCAGGTGCATGATAAGCTGCGTATGGGGTTCGATCGATCACCCCTATTCAACGGAATAATCAAGGGTATAGGTCCGCGCTACTGCCCCAGCATAGAGGATAAATTGCGCACCTTTGCCGATAAGGATCAACATCAGCTATTTCTAGAGCCTGAGGGTCGATCGACTACTGAGTACTACCTCAATGGCTTCTCCTCGTCGCTGCCATGGGAGGTGCAGCTCGATGCCCTACGTGGGGTGAGTGGCTTTGAGAGGGTGCATATGTTCCGCCCCGGCTACGCCATCGAGTATGACTACTTCCCGCCAACTCAGCTGCGCCCATCACTGGAGACAAAGCTGGTTAGTGGACTCTTCTTCGCTGGTCAGATCAACGGCACAACAGGATATGAGGAGGCGGCGGCACAGGGGCTGATAGCGGGTGTCAATGCTGTGAGAAAAGCACGAAACCAAGAGCCGCTGATTCTTCAACGCGATGAGGCTTATATAGGGGTGTTGATCGATGATCTGGTCCATAAGGGTGTTGATGAGCCATATCGAATGTTCACCTCACGAGCTGAATATAGGATCATTCTTCGCCAAGACAATGCCGATCTTCGATTGACTCCAAAGGGGCGCGAGATAGGGCTAGTGAGCGATGAGAGGTGGATGGAGTTTGAGAGCAAGCAGCATGGTGTAACCAAACTGCATGATCTGCTAGCCTCAACAACAATCAAAGCCGATCATGCGCAGGAGTATCTCCTATCAATTGGTGAGGAGCCGATGACTCAAGGTCGTAAGGCGATAGATCTGCTAGCTCGCAACGGTGTGACCATAGAGGGGCTAAGTAGCTGCTCTCATAAGATAGCTAGATTCTTAAAGGGTACTTCGGTTGAGATCATCGAGCAGGTGGAGATACAGGTTAAGTATCGCGGATATATCGAGCGCGAACGCGCTATAGCCGATAAGCTCACTCGCCTCAACACAATTCGTATACCGGCAGGCTTCGACTACTCACAACTCAATGCCCTCACCATCGAGGCGCGACAAAAGCTGAGCCGAATAGAGCCAGAGACGATCGGTCAAGCGTCACGTATACCGGGGG
>JBCQTG010000040.1:0-16895 GCA_047178765.1 Rikenellaceae bacterium
TTGTCGCCGCAATCAACGTGAGGGGTGTAGCTTGGCTTGTGCTTTCCGCGCAAGATCTTAGCGACCTGCGATGCTAGACGACCAAGAACAACATCCTCAGCGTCAATGAGTATCCACTCTTTGACAACAGATGCTTCATTCGCTGATAGTGTCTTGTAGCTTAATGAATCCACTTTTTTGTTCTTTAACGTTAATACTAATTTGTAATCCAACTCCCGTACTATCACAATACGGGTCTGCAAAGGTAGTGATTATTTTTTATTTTACAAAATAGTTTGTGTGGTTTTATCTTTTCTTTTGATTTTTTCTATATCTTTGTGGTGTGAAATGTATTGTTGATAGTTTTGTTGACCTCGGTCGTGTGATTGAGGCGGGGGTACCTCGTTCGGTCGTTGCTCTCGCTGTGACGCAGAATGAGTGGTTCTCTGAGGAGGAGATAAACCTCTCGTTAAGAGCTATTTGTAAGCAGATGTTGCAGCGAGATAGGTTGGAGAGTTGGCTCTCTGGATACGATTTTAGGGGGACTAATTCGTGTAGTGTTTTGATCGTTATGGCGGGGAATATCCCCCTTGTGGCTCTTTTTGACCTCCTATGTGTATTGGCAGCGGGACATCACGCCTATGTTAAATTCTCTCATAAGGATTATGTTTTGATGGAGTGGGTTGTTGAGCAGTTGCGGGATATTAACCCATCGATACCTATATATATATACAATGAGGGCGATGATATTGATCGAGTGATTGCCACCGGTGGGGATGTTGCTGCTCGCCACTTTGATACCACTTTTAGTGGATTAAAGCGACTTATTCGTGGTTCTCGACATTCGGTGGCGGTATTGGGTGATGGTGTTACAGATGGTGAGTTGTCGCTTTTGAGTGACGATATATATCGTTATTCTGGATTGGGGTGTCGCAATGTCTCGATGCTCTTTGTGCCTCGTGGGTTCAACTTTGAGCGACTTAAAAAAGCTGAGAGGTCTAATATTAAGTATGTGAATAACTATCTGCAAACCAGAGCATTGTTGTCGATGAATGGGGCGAAGTTTTATGATAATGGGGTCACCTGTATGCGTTATAGTGACTCTTTTCCAGCCCAGCTGAGTGAGTTGTCGATATGTGAGTATGAAGATCTGGAGTTGGTTGAGCGGTGGTTGGCGAGCCATGATGAGCAGATACAGTGTGTTGTTACAAATATTATCACCCATACGAGAGGTTGTGGTTTTGGCGAGGCGCAGTCGCCAACGCTCTATGACTATGCCGATGGTGTTGATACAATGAATTTTTTGAGATGATGATAAAGCGATATGGCGAGCTGGTGAAGTTTTCGCACACAATCTTTGCGATGCCTTTTGCGATGATAGGCTATGCTTTGGCACTTACCTCGGGGGGGTATCTCTTTGATTGGCAGTTGTTTGTGAAGATTATACTCTGTATGGTCTTTGCGCGAAACTGTGCGATGGGGTTTAACCGCTGGGCTGACCGCAAGATAGATGCTGACAATCCGCGAACAGCTAATCGCGAGATCCCTGCGGGGGTGATCTCGGCTCGTGGTGCTTTGGTCTTTACGCTTCTCAATGCTCTGCTCTTTGTTGTGGTGGCTGCGACAATAAATAGTTTGACTGCTTGGCTCTCACCTGTTGCGTTGTTAGTTGTGATGGGGTATAGCTACGCTAAGCGATTCACCTCATTGGCTCATTTGATCTTGGGTTTGGGGTTGTCGATAGCCCCTGTTGGTGGTTATATCTCAGTCACTGGAGAGTTTGATATTGCTCCTGTTTTGTTGGCTTTGGTTGTTGTCTGCTGGTGTTCTGGGTTTGATATTATCTACGCTTTGCAGGATCGTGAGTATGATCGTAGTGTTGGGCTGCACTCTATTCCATCGAGGTTCTCTGTAGGTGGCGCGCTAACAATCAGCTCGTTGCTTCATGTTGTTGCCGCTGGTGTTCTGATCCTCTTTGGGGTGATGATAGGCGGTGAGTGGTGGCGATGGATTGGTATTGCTCTCTTTATTGCGTTGCTGGTGATGCAGCATATATTGGTTACCCCAACGAAACAGCGCAATATTGGCATCGCCTTTGCCACCCTTAATGGTATCGCTAGTGTAGTTCTGGCGGTCTTTATTATCCTCTCTATGGTCGTCTCATAACAAATGAGGATTGCGTAGCAAATGCGGTTTGAGTACCTTTGCAGCCATGAAAAGGATCACACTGTTTTTGCTCACTCTATATATATCTGTTGCCTCTTTGCATGCCAATAGCGACTCGCTAGCGATGGAGCATATCGAGGTTACTGCAATCAAGCAGGGTCTCTCTCTTCGTCATGAGTCGCTTAGTGCTACAGTACTCGGTGCTGAATTTGTTGAGCGTGAGAGGATTGAGTCTATTAAGGAGGCTCAATATGCAGTGCCAAATCTCTTTATACCAGACTATGGTTCACGTATTACCTCATCGATTTATGTGCGAGGGTTGGGGGCTAGGATCGACCAGCCTGTTATCGGATTGACGGTTGATAATCTGCCCTATCTCAATAAAAATGCATTTGATACCAATGTTGTTGATATTGCTCGTATGGAGTTTTTGAGAGGTCCTCAGTCGACCCTCTATGGACGTAATACGATGGGGGGTATGGTAAATATTTATACTCTGTCGCCCTTTGATTATCAAGGTGTTAAGCTGAGTGGTGAGTATGGCAGTGGTAATAGCTATCGAGCAAAGGCTTCACTATATACAAAATTTAGCGATCGATTAGCACTCTCTGTTAGTGGTTTTTACAACTCTACCGATGGCTTCTTTACCAACGAATATAACGGTGAGTTGTTGGATTGGGAGAGTGAAGTAGGGGGTAGATTTCGTATGCAATATCGAGGCAGAAGGGATCTGTATATCGATAATACACTCTCTATTAGTGACTTGAACCAAGGAGGCTATCCCTATTACTCTCTTGATAATGAGGAGATTAGCTATAATGACCCCACAGGGTACGATAGATTGCTTATTGGCGAGGGTCTCTCGGTGAGAAAGATCTTTGAAAAGGTTGAGTTCTCCTCGATAACTGGCTATCAATATCTCGATGACTCGATGGTGTTGGATAATGACTTCACCGATGCAAGCTACTTCACATTGACTCAAGCGACCGAGGAGCACTCGATAAGTCAAGATTTTGTGCTGCGTTCGCGAGGGGACAAAAAATATAACTACCTCTTTGGAGCCTTCGGATTCCTCAAACATCAGAGCATGAGCGCCCCTGTGGAGTTCAAGGAGGATGGGATTGAGAGTCTGATTATTGATGCAATGATGGAGACAGGTGCATTCGATAATGTAACATGGGGTAGCGATAGATTCACTATTCCAAGCGATTTCAATACCCAGACATATGGATTTGCACTCTACCATGAGTCATCACTTAAAATAGGACGTTGGGGGTTTACTGCCTCAATCAGAGGCGATTACGAGCATGTTGAATTGGATTACTGTAGCTCTGTTGATACAAGTATAATATTAGATTTCAGCGATCCCGATTTTGAAATTCTCAATGGAGAGTATTCTCGTATTGTGACTCAGGAGGATGATCCATCGCAAGATTTCTTTGTTCTTCTGCCTAAGGTTGCAGCTTCATATCGCCTCAATGGAACAAACTCACTCTTTGCATCTGTAAGTAGAGGTTATAAGTCGGGAGGCTACAACACCAATCTTTTTGCAGATATACTAAAGGATGCTGTTAGCGGCAGTTCATCGTCGGCATATAAGGATTCTGAGGTTGAGGCGATGATAAACTACGATCCTGAGTATAGCTGGAACTACGAGGTTGGGGCTAAGCTATCTACAAATGATAACTCTGTAATGGGAGAGGTCTCGATGTTCTATATTGACTGCACCAATCAGCAGCTAACGGTGATGAAGGGGACGGGTCGAATGATGACCAATGCCGGTCAATCGCGCAGTTGGGGTGCTGAGGTGTCGCTTGTTGCAAATGTTGGTCGATTTAGATTTAACACAGCCTATGGATATGCCGATGCTAAATTTACAAAGTATGACGATCAGGATGATGATGGCACGATTTTGGATTATTCGGGGAGCTATGTTCCCTACGCACCTCAACATACACTCTATGCGGGAGCAATCTACTCACAGCCGATCAACTACAAATCATTTAAGAGTCTCGATTTTGAGGTCTCGACAAATGGGGCAGGAAGGATCTACTGGGATGAATTGAACTCTCTTAGCCAGCCTTTTTATGCTCTGCTGTCTAGTTCTATTACGCTGCGAGCAAAGAGCTTTGACCTCTCGGTGTGGGGGCGTAACATCACCGACAAGAGCTACGATACATTCTACTTTGAGTCGATTGATAATGAGTTTGTGCAGAGGGGGCGCCCTGCAACATATGGTGTAACAGTGAATATAAATATTAATAAATAAATCAAAATGAAAAATTTACTACTAGGGGCAAAGATCTTTTTTATTGCAGTAATGGCGATGGCATTTGTAGCGTGCGACAAGGATGATAATGATAATGAGCCAGAGACATATGTTGACTATGGAACGATGGTTGTAACGGACAATGGTGGGGTGTCATCATTCACTCCATCTGTTTTGGAGAATCCAATTATAAACTTCACGACAAGTTCAGAGGTGACGTTGACAATAAATGATATTAAGTTTGTTGATGGTATGCCAGCTCCATTGGACTATTTTAAGCTGACAGGAATCACTGGTTCAGATGGTATCTACTCTGCTACTAGCCCCACCGTATCTGCTACTATGTATGGTGCTGACGCTAGTTATGCTGCATCTGTCTCTGACCTTACGATTAATGTTTTTAATGATACTCTCTATGTTGAGTTTGATGTGACAGTGTTGTCTCGTTATAATTGTCATGTGGTATATATAGGAGATAATAGGCAATTGCAATAAAACTTAAATAGATTCTAAAAGAGAGTTTGCAAAGACTCTCTTTTTTTTATACCTTTGTCACAACTCATCTGTCATGTCATGACAGATGAGGGTAAGGTATAGAGATGAATTTAAACAAAATTAAGATGATAAAAGCGGAGTACAAACCATTTGTAGATGAGTTGATCGAGTTGGCTATTAGGGAGGATATTGGCGATGGCGACCACACATCGCTCTGTTGTATACCCGAGCAGGAGCAGGGTAAGATGCAGCTGCTTTGTAAGCAGGAGGGTGTTATCGCAGGTATAGAGATCGCGGAGTTGATCCTTACCAGACTCGATCCAGAGATGAAATTTGAGCAGATCCTAACCGATGGTGATCGTGTTAAGAGTGGCGATGTGGCATTTTATGTCTCAGGTAGGTTGCGTTCGCTATTGCAGGCGGAGCGTATTTTGCTAAATATTATGCAGCGCATGAGTGGCGTAGCTACAGAGACATCACGCTATGTAAAGCAGCTTGAGGGGCTACACACAAGGGTCCTCGATACTCGTAAGACAACCCCCGGAATGAGGGTGTTGGATAAGATGGCGGTGAAGATTGGCGGAGGAGATAACCATCGTATGGGTCTCTTCGATATGATCCTCTTGAAGGATAACCATATCGATTTTGCAGGTGGTGTCGGTAATGCTGTCCGTGGAGCTAAGGAGTATCTGGCTGCAAAGGGAAAGAGTATTCCAATCGAGGTTGAGGTGCGTTCACTAGCCGATATTGAGGAGGTCTTTGCTGCTGGTGGGGTAGATAGGATTATGTTTGATAACTTCTCTCCTGCACTCACTGTCGAGGCGGTGAAGATGGTTGGTGGAAGTTGTGAGACGGAGTCGAGCGGAGGAATTAATTTCGACACTATGCGCTCATATGCTGAGTGTGGAGTTGACTTTGTCTCTATCGGAGCGTTGACACACCAGATCAAATCGCTTGATATGTCACTTAAAGCGATCGAGTGTTAAACGAGTGTAGACGAATCTGGCGTGAGGTTTTCCGGGATAGTGAGGAGGATATTTCTTCGTTTGTGGATAATCATTATCGTGCTGAAAACCATCTGTTTATAGAGGTGGATGGACGTCATGTCTCTATGGTTCATCTGCTGCCGTTTAACTCGGAGATTGGTAGGGTAGGGTATCTCTATGCGCTAGCAACCGATGAACAGTATCGCGGCAGGGGGTATGGCAGAGAGTTAACAATGAGGGCTATTGAACTATCGCGTGAGCGTGGGTTCAATGCCCTCTTTTTGATCCCCGCAGAGGAGAGTCTAAGGTGCTATTACGCTGCAATGGGGTTTAAACCATCTGCACATTTAATATTCTCAACCCCTGATAGATATGATTTTGGAACAGGTGATATATCTAAAGATCACTCTATGGTCTATCCGTTGAGTAGTCTCGATGAGAGGGCGTTAGAGACCTCTCTTCCTATTTTGCTCTCTCTTGTTTGACCTCTGAGGTCTAAAGAAATAGCTCTTTTGGCGGCGTTTATCATCCTGTGTTTTAGCGATATATAACTTCTCTCCGCTATATGGGTCTCGACCCGTGTAGAACATCACCGATGAGAGGGTCATCGGCGTTGGGGTGAGATCTTGAACCTGCTCCAGAGAGAAGTGTAACCCCCCTAAAACCCTCTTTGCTAGCTGTTGCATATCTACCTCTCTGCACCCGGGATGCGATGAGATAAAGTAGGGTATGAGCTGATAGGGTAGCGAGTTGCGGTGACATATAGATTTAAAGTCGCTATTCAACTGCTCGAAGCTCTCAAATGATGGCTTTCGCATTAGCTTCAGAACATGCTCCTCAGTGTGTTCGGGGGCAACCTTTAACCTCCCCGATGTGTGGTTGCAGATGACTCGCTCTAGATATGGAGAGTTATCGAATAGGTCGTATCTTATTCCGCTGCCGATATATGCCCTCTTAACACCCTTGATGGAGGTGATCTTGTCGTAAAGTTTCAGCAGTGGGTAGTGGTCGTTATTTATGTTCTTGCATAGATGAGGGTGTAGGCATGAGGGGCGTTGACATTTGCGGCAGAGCGACTCATTGCGCCCTCGCATGCCCCACATATTTGCCGATGGACCACCAATATCTGATAGGTTGCCTTTGAAGCCATCCATCGCTACGATCTTCTCCACCTCTCGGAGTATTGAACCCTCTGAGCGAGAGGCTATAAACTTCCCCTGATGGGCTGATATGGTGCAGAATGAGCAGCCACCAAAGCACCCTCTATGGAGGGTCACCGAGTGTTTAATCATCTCCCATGCAGGTATATCTCCCTTGCCACGATAGCGCGGATGTGGCGCTCGCATGTAGGGTAGGTCGTAGCTCCTATCTAGCTCCTCGCTGCTTACGATTGGGCGCGGTGGGTTTATCACCACAAACCTATCGTCAACACCCTCAACGATCCATCTATCTTGCTCTAATCTATTGCTTTCGATCTCAATCTTTACGAAGTTCTCAGCAAATGCCTCTTTGCTCTTTATGCATTTGTCGAAGCTGTTGAGTGTTATAACCCTCTCTCTGTCAAGTTGGTTGACATATTTACCATCTGCTATATATGCAACTTGGCGTATCTTTCTAAGTAAATTGTGGTTGAAGCCATTGTGTAGTGCCGCCGCCACCTCCTCTATTACACCCTCGCCCATGCCATATATCAACAGATCTGCTCCACTCTCAATGAGTATTGATGGTTTTAATCTGTCAGACCAGTAGTCGTAGTGGGTCAATCTCCTGAGTGATGCCTCTATACCCCCCACAACTACCGGGGTGTTGGGGAAGAGTTTTTTTACTATTTGTGTATATGTTGTTGTGGCGTAGTCGGGTCTGAAGCCCGCTTTTCCCGCAGGTGTGTATGCATCGTTTGATCGTAGGCGGATGTTTGCGGTGTAGTGGTTGACCATTGAGTCCATTGCTCCAGCGGTGATTCCGAAAAATAGCCTTGGTTCACCGAGCTTGGTGAAGTCTCTTAGATCATCTCTCCAGTTGGGTTGGGGGACGATAGCTACTCTATACCCCTTAGCCTCTAGAAGTCGTCCGATCACCGCGGCTCCAAATGCAGGGTGGTCGATATAGGCGTCACCTGTGAATAGGATCACATCAATGTAGTCCCATCCTCTGGTTCTCACCTCTTTTATTGTTGTTGGTAGAAACATATAACTCATAAATGGGTTGTGGTCCCTATTTAATGGAGTTAAGACGGATGCTCGCTTTGATTATCGCTAGTGCGTTGATCTTGCTGATCTCTATCTCCTTGTCTGAGTACCCATTGTTTTGGCTCACTAGTCTAACCTTATCGCTGTGGTCTGCTTTGTGAAGGTGTCTCACGGTGACATACTCATCGCCATCAATATCTATAGCAATGAGGTAGATCTCGCCCCAGAAAATGTTATTGAGGTCGGTGATTCGTTTGTATAGGACTATATCTCCACTGCGTAGGATAGGGTGCATTGAGTCTCCGTTGACATGTATCGCACCATCGCATATTGGTAGATTTGGGATAAAGACGAAGCTCTGAGGTGTGATCGTATCGGGGTTATTGAGTAGTGTTGATACCGATGTAGCCCCTTCGATGGTGTAGAGGGGTACGCTCTGTGGGGGGACAGAGGAGAGGGAGTTGTCGAGGAAGCGCTTCGATATTGGCTGGGCAGAGAACATCTCACCCTCGCCATTCTCTAGCCACTCTGCGCTGACGTTAAAAACCTGAACTAAAGTCCCTTTGTTTCGGGCAGATAGACCTGCTTTCCCTGTTTCGATCATTGACAGTGCTGCTTTGCCTATTCCTAGTCGCTGTGCCAACTGCTCTTGTGTCATCTCAAGGCGTTGGCGGATCATTCTCACTCTTTCGTTTATCATGGCTCTGTACAATTTGTTAATAACGTGGACTCTTTTTAACTATTGGAATTGTTGTTTACAGGGTTGACGTTAAATAATATTTTGATATTGCTATTGTTTTATCAATTTTTTGATATTATATTTGTCTGCAAATTTAACGAAATTTTATAATAAAACAAAAAATTTATCAAAAACAATGTATAATTTTAGTAAAAAAATATATAATCAGCTCTCGGGACATCTGTTAGAGCTAATTGTTTCAAGCTCATTTCTCTATGCTACGTTCAATATTGAGACGGAGCAGACACTTATCAAATTTAGTTCAACCCTCTTTCCTCAACTCGAAAAAATTGACTATCCCGAGGGGCATTGCTTTGTTGTGGTAGACCTAATACCTGTCTGGTGGTCTGTGCGTACATTTAGTGGTGGTGAAGAGCTGCTGAATGACTTTGACTTTAACAAATTAAAGGCGTCATTATGTCATCGATAGAGTCAACTATTCAATCAACTAATGAACTTAGTGCAAAAGTAGTGCCATCATTTGTTGAGTTTATTGAGCAGCTCTCAATGGGGGTTGAACTTGAGGGTTTTCATCTTGTATACTACCGTCTGCTTGAACTCTTCGCTATGGGGAGGTTGCGTAGACTCATTGTCACTATGCCGCCCCAACATGGGAAGAGCCTTGGTGCAACTACTCTGCTGCCTGCATATATGCTCGGCTTGAACCCCGACCTAAAGGTGGCTATAGCCTCCTATTCGGCATCGTTAGCCTCAAAATTCAATAGACGTATCCAGCGAATTTTAGAGTCAAAAGAGTATGGGGAACTCTTCCCCGAGACAACGATCAAGGGGCGAGGATCGCGCCAGTCAAACTACATACGTACCAGCGATGAGGTGGAGATTATTGAGCGACAGGGGTCGTTGATCTCTGTCGGTCGCGAGGGGTCGTTGACTGGTAATCGGGTCGACTGCTTTATCCTCGATGACCTCTATAAAGATGCTATGGAGGCAAATTCGCCACTTATCCGCGAAAACTGTTTGGAGTGGTATACATCGGTTGTAAAGACCCGTATGCATAACGACTCTAGTGAGTTGATCGTCTTTACCCGCTGGCATGAGGAGGATCTTATCGGTACACTCTCGCAACGTGAGCGCTGTGTGATGTTCACCTCTTTCGATCAGATCGACTCTCTTGCTGCCGATGAGTGGCTCTACTTCAATTTGGAGGCTATTAAGAGTGGTGAGGCGACCGAGGTTGATCCGCGTAGCGTTGGTGAGCCGCTGTGGGCATCGCGCCAGAGTTTCGAGCTGTTGATGCAGAAGCGGTCGCTCGATCCACTACGTTTTGAGTGTATGTATCAGGGTAACCCATCTACTACAGCGGGGCTGCTCTATGGTGATAATTTCGAGCAGTACAACTCGCTGCCGGAGGTGGTGATAAGACGCGAGAGCTACACCGATACTGCCGATATGGGTGATGACTACCTCTGTTCGATATGCTACTCTGTTGGTAGCGATGAGCTGATCTATGTCACCGATGTTGTCTACTCTCGCGAGCCGATGGAGGTTACCGAGCCGATGGTTGCAAAGATGTTTGAGTCTAATGATACGACCCGTGCAGTTATTGAGAGTAATAATGGTGGTCGCGGTTTTGCGCGTGCTATCCAGAAGTTAGCTCCGCGGGTACGTGTAGAGTGGTTTCATCAGAGTGGTAATAAGCAGGCACGCATACTCTCAAACTCGGCAACGGTGCTGCATCGTCTGCGTATGCCTAGCGGATGGCGAGAGGTGTGGAGCGATCTCTATACACATCTGGTCACCTACAAACGAAATTTTTCGGCTAATCGCTGGCACGATGCTGCCGATGTTATCACAGGCGTCATCGAGCGTGAATGTTCCAATGGTGCAAAGCGAATACGTACCCGATTTGTCTAGATGAGATCGTTGCGAGTGTGACCAACAACTCTCCGACCTGTCAGACAGCCTTTATAGATATTCAACTTGTTGGTCACTCTCGTTTTGCTTCGCTTTGTTTGTCGTGAGACTCACATTTGTCGTTACTCTATCTTCCGATCCACGTTGCGCGCCTCCAAAGATACTCAAATGGACCCTGCTTATGATTGCTTAACCATACTCGGCACATTGTGTATTGTAGCATAAAGAGGAGCGCACCAACTAAGAGGCTATACGTGATCCCAAGTGTGTCGTGTAGTCCTAATCCCCAATTATAGAAGATGAACGAACCAACAATACTTTGTGTTAGGTAATTAGTGAGGCTCATTCGTCCATATGGAATCAACTTCGAGAGTAGTTTTTTAATTCTGCTATTATTGTAATATAGCAATACGATCGAGCTTGTAAGCACCATCGTAAATGCAAAATTAGAGAGCGATGTGATGATGAGCTTCAGCGACTTCATCGCCACCTCGTTGGCGATGAAATCCGATGTCATCATACCCGACAAGCCATATAGAGGGAAGAATAGCAGCAGACTCCACGACAGTGTGCGATACCAAAACGTAAGATTCTCAACCTTGAATAGTCCCTTGCGACCTATGAGCATACCAAAAATAAAGAGTGCAGCCGATTGGAAAAATCGAGCGTTGTCCCATGCCCACGCCAAACTAGCGAGCTGCCCCTCCCAGAGATTCACCGTTGCCATCTGAAGGAAATTACCATTTGTCTGCATCTCTCGTGCTGCACCCCATAGCTCACGTGTTTGGATCAGAGGAAGTGCGAAGTCAGCATTAAAAATAGAGATAAATGTATATGCAACGTGCAGTGGTTGCATTAAAAGTATAGTTCCTAATATCAATAGATTACGATCACTCAGACGACAAGTGAGCGGCATAATAAACCCGACAATTGAGTATAGCACAAGCACCTCGCCAGTAAAAAATGAGGCGTTCAAATTTCCAATTACAAAGAGCAGAATCAACCTCCAGCAGAATCGCAACCGAAAATCTTTGCCTTTGAGTTGCTCTCCTCGATCCTGAATAAAGAAGCTAAAGCCAAAAAGCAGTGCGAAGATGGCATACGCCTTACCGCCAAAGGTGAAGAACATTCCGTTCCATATCGCTTTGTCTGTAAAATTCAGTAACGCACACTGATCGGCAGTGTCGGGATATGAGTAGAAGTTGAAGTGTTCGATGGAGTGCAGTAGGATGATGCCCAATACGGCTACTCCACGTAGCACATCGGCTACATCAATTCTTGATGTTGTCTGAAGTTGGTTCATTGTTACACGTATTTTTGTAAAGGTACATATAAATACTGAATTATTACCTGTATTTACAAATATTTGTTATAGACATCTTTGTTTTGACTGCTCGGTTGTAGGTGTACATTGTGCCGCCTCGCTGCCCATCGTAGTAGCATACGAGGTGGGATGACTGCTCTAGCATATAGTCGTTGCGGCGTAGGTATTGGGCGTTATCGGTGTGTCGCTCAGCTAGGGTCACCACCTCATCGGCTGTCTCCATCACATTGCGATAGGTTTGTTTATCTTTGTCGGAGTATCGCTCCTCCTGCCCTTTGAATGGGACTACGGCGATTAGTTTTACATCGGGATATTTGTTGCGCAGCTCCAGTACAGCTACTGCAGCCATTAGATCAAACCCACTGCTCATACCACAATAAAAGTGGAGAAAACCTTGATCGTATAGAGACTCAATGGTGTTGTAGATCTTGTCGGCAATCTGGTTGAGTATGGCTCTGTCGCCCCCTCCAAATAGTGTTGATAGAATCGATTTACTCCTCTTTGATCTGAGGATCTTTGACTCCCGATAGCCTGTGAATGCTACGGAGATAGATTTGTTCATTGTGTTTGGTCTTTAGGAGATTTAAACTTTCTCTATGCATTATAAAAATGCACGGAGACTAATCAGCCCTCCAAGGCGCGACCAAGCTACCCAAGACCAGAATTAGCACCGTGCAAAACTACACGTGCTATTCTGATCTTCTTTTAAGCTGTAAAAATTCTCTTCTTTTTGGTCGCTTTCGGAGGGCTAACAGCTATAAATATATATTATACTCTATTGTTCTATCTCATTCAGTAATCTTTATTCGTTTTTGTTTCACTGCAAATATAATCAAAATTTACAGCATTGCAATGTTAATGCAGCTACACTTCAACACTAACCTCCAACTTACCGCCCAATCCCTGCTCGATAACCTCGAATAGAGTTTTAAGGGTGATATTCTTCCCATCATTCTCAATCTTAGAGATAAACTCACGCTTTTTGCCCACACGCTCAGCGAGTTGAGCCTGCGTAAGCCCCAACTTCTCACGTGCCTCACGTATCTTGAAACCTATGCGTAGAGCCTCTAACTCACGTTCTAAATTATCTCTACACTCTGTGCCAACCGAACCGTAATATTGATCTTTTATCTGGTCCAATGTCTTTGTCTCCATAGCTACCTCTTTTTTTCGTTATAATACTCTTTCATAATTGAGACTGCTCGATCAATATCTTTACGAGGGGTCTTTTGCGTTTTCTTTTGAAATCCAGATAGCAGCACAACTAATTTGCCGTTATCAAAGAAGCAGAAGATTCTGAAGATATTACTCGCCATCTGCACCCTTATCTCAAAGAGTCCATCTGTACCCTCGATATATTTGAGGTAGGTGGTCGGAATACGCTCCACCTGCTCAATAATATCTAGGATCTTAATTATCTTATCTCTAACCTTGGGCGTCTGCTCCTTGAAGAAATCCTCAAAATAAGATCTGTATGTTATAACCTCTCTTGCCTTCATGGTGCAAAGGTAACTTATAAATTACATAGATGCAAATTTTATCTTGAAATTTTTGTCCATGTAGCGATCTAAATAAATAGAGTGTTAATAAATAGCGTATAATACAAACTATCCCAACTCTATTTCGGGCGAAGAACGATATAGGGGACAATCATCTCCTCCATCGATATTCCTCCATGTTGGAAGGTGTCTTTGTAGTAGCGGATATGTTTGTTTGCATCGTTGTTGTAGACCAAAAAGTCGTTGTTGTAGGCGAAGATATAGCTCGATGTTAGTGAGCTAGAGGGTAGCTGAATATCCTGAGGTCGCGTCACCTCATAGACCTCACGTGAGTTATATGCAAGGTTACGACCTGTCTTATACCTAAGATTAACAGATGTCTGCCTATCCCCAGTCACGCGTATTGGGCGGTCGACACGTATCGTGCCGTGGTCGGAGGTGATAATCACCGTATGTCCACGCTCAGCGAGGAGTTTCAATATCTTGTGAAGCTCCGAGTGTTCAAACCACGACTTTGTGAGTGAGCGGAATGAGGCGTCACTCTCTGTCAGATCCTTGATAAAGTCGGTCTCAGTGCGTGCATGTGAGAGAATGTCGAGGAAGTTATAGACAATAACCGATAGATCGGCATTGTATATATGGTTCATATTGTCGAGTAACTTACGCCCATGTTCGGGGCGGATGAGCTTGTCGAAGGTCATCTTATACTTTTTCCCACTGCTCTGGATGAGACGTTGCAGAAACTCCTCCTCAAAATTATTCTTGGGCTTCTCCTCATGGTCATAAGCCCACTTGTCGGGCATGAGTTTAGCGATCGACAGTGGCATCAAACCTGCAAAGAGTGAGTTTCGTGCATACTGCGTAGCTGTAGGGAGTATAGCGCAGTAGAAATCATCTACCTCAACATCGAATCGATCGTGGATCATTGGCGCTACCGAACGCCACTGGTCGTAGCGGAAGTTATCGATCAGCAATAGGGTAACCTTCTCCTCCTTATCTACTATCGGGAAGATCTTCTCGCGCATAAGTGTGTGCGACATCACTGGTCGAGAGTCGGAGTCGTTGTTGATCCAATCGTAGTAGTTGCGGCGCACGAACTTCGAGAACTCTGCACGCGCCTCATTCATCTGTGAATTTAGCACCTCGCGCATACTCTCGTCACCCGATTCGGTGAGGTCAATATCCCACTTTGTCAGGCGCTGGTAGAGCATACACCACGATGTGAAGGATGATGCCATCTGCATCGACATTGATATACGCCCAAACTCCTGCTGATAATCAACGGTGCGCTGCTCGGCGATGATCTCGCGTTTGTGGACGCTCTTCTTGATTGCATGGAGCAGCTGGTGGGGGTTGACCGGTTTTATGATGAAGTCGGCGATCTTCGATCCGATAGCCTTATCCATGATATTCTCCTCCTCGCTCTTGGTCACCATGATTACTGGGGTGTCGTGGCGTATCTCCTTGATCTTTGGTAGAGTCTCCAGCCCCGTCATTCCCGGCATCATCTCATCGAGGATTACAAGATCGAAGTTTCTCTCCATAACCATCTCGATGGCATCGTAGCCATTGTTGCATGTTTCCACCTTGAAGCCCTTAGCCTCAAGGAACATTACATGTGCCTTGAGCTGTGCTATATCGTCATCTACCCAGAGTATTTCTGTCATAATAATACCATTTTTTGCAAATATAAGGTTTTTTTTATATCTTTGCTAATATCGCCTATATTCGTTATAACGTCAAAGGGCGATAATAATTGTTCTATTTAAAATAATGTGAGTTATGATACATCCAGCATGGAGCTACTCGGCGGTGTTGTACGAGATGAATGTGAGACAGTTGACCCCAGAGGGAACCTTGGCGGCAGCTGTGGAGAAGTTAGATTTTTTGAGGAGATTGGGAGTAGATGCTATCTGGTTGATGCCTATTTATCCTATAGGTGTGGAGCAGCGCAAAGGGTCGTTGGGATCCTACTACTCTATTCGCGACTACACCGCTGTAGGCGAGGAGTTTGGAACGATAGAGGATTTTGATAACTTCTTGGCTGAGGCTCATAAAAGAGGTTTTAAAGTCTTGATGGATTGGGTTGCGAACCATACGGCACGTGACGCTAAGTGGATCGATGGCGAGGCTGCCGATTGGTATGAGAGGGATGAGAATGGTGAGGCTCTAGTGCCGTGGGATTGGAGCGATACCGCTAAGCTCAACTATGACAACCGCGAGGTGTGGAGAGGTCAGATCGAGGCGATGAAGTTCTGGGTCGAGAGGGGTGTCGATGGTTTTAGGTGCGATATGGCTATGTTGGTCCCTATTGAGTTCTGGCAGGAGGCATCGCATGAGCTACACTCTATCAAGCCCGATGTGTTTATGTTGGCTGAGGCAGAGGAGGTGAATCTCTTCGATAGGGCGTTTGACTGCTGCTATGGTTGGGAGTTGCACCACTTGATGGTCGATGTAGCTCGTGGCAATAGACGTGCCGATGCTCTTCGCGATTATCTATATAACGATGTTCAATACCCTCGTTGGACTATGAGGATGCTCTTCACCTCGAATCATGATGAGAACTCATGGCAGGGGACTGAGCATAGTCGCTTTGGTAGGTCGCTGGATGTGATGCAGCTCTTCGCCTTTGTCGCCCCTAAGGGTATGCCGCTGATCTACACGGGTCAGGAGGTGGGTTACGACCACTCGTTTGAGTTCTTCGAGCGCGACCCTATCCTTGTGCAGAACTATATCGCCAACTTCTATACACACTTTTTTATGAAGTTGACAGAGTTGAAACATAACTTCAGCTCTATGAGAGCTGGTGAGCAGGGTGGGGTGTGGAACACTATTAATAACAATGCTGAGGATTGTCTGCTGATATTGGTTCGCGAGAGTGGCGATGACAGGGTGATTGCGATAATGAACATATCACCATACGCTATTGAGGCGCATTATAACACTGGTATCTATGCTGGTGACTATACCGACCACTTCACAGGTGATAGGGAGAGGTTGGAGTCATCGGTGAGTGAGACGATGCTACCATGGAGTTTTAAGGTACTTACGAAAAAGAAATAATGAAGATAAAGAGGCTTTTGATCTCGCTGCTACTCTTGATGGTCGCTATCTGTAGCTCGTTTGGTGCGAGCTACAGTGTGGAGAGTGTTCCTAATGTTCAGTTGGGTAATAGATATAAGTTTGTCTCTAACCCCGATGGAATACTCTCGCAGGCTGCTGTGGCGCGTATAGATTCTATATGCTATGCATTGAAGGTGAGTAATATTGCGCAGGTGGCGGTAGTGGCTGTTAAGCAGATTGTTGAGGATAATGGGACCACTACGGCTGACCCTTTTCAGTTTGGATATAGACTCTTTTCTCAGTGTGGTGTA
>JBCQTG010000041.1:0-16871 GCA_047178765.1 Rikenellaceae bacterium
TAGCTACGCATCATGGTGCTTATGATCTTGCCTACCTCTCTGCTATTCCGCAGATGGTTGTTGCAGCGCCACGAAATGAGCTTGAACTGAGGCAGATGATGTTTACCGCCCTCGGGAGCGACCGCCCCTTTGCTATCCGCTATCCACGCGGAGGTGGTGAGGGTGTCGAGTGGCGCGGAGTGCCATTTGAGCCGCTGGAGATTGGACGCGGAGTGACTCTGCGCGAGGGTTCGGGAGAGCTAGCTGTGGTGACTATAGGTACGGTCGCTGTGGCTGCCTCAAAGGCGATAGATAGGGTTAGTGGCACAGCTATTGCCCACTATGATATGCGATTTGCTAAGCCACTTGATTATAAACTGCTAGAGCAGATCGGGGCGAAGCATAGGCGGATAGTGACCATCGAGGATGGAGCGCTGCGTGGAGGTGTGGGCGAGGCTATAGCGGCACACTTCAATCGTTGTGGTTTCGACTGCCATGTCACTACATTGGGTATACCCGATAGATTTATCGACCATGCAACGGTAGCTGAGTTACATGTTGAGTGTGGTTATGCTGAGCAGCAGATATTTGATTTAATCAATGGAGAGAGATAATATCGAAAAAATAGAGCTGCCATTTGAGCAGAGATCATTTGATCTGTTTATCTGGAGCTACGACCATCGTTATGGACTCTGTGTAGTAATTATCTTCTACCTGATAGTCTCCATCGCCTTTGTCTCTGCGCGTATAGCTATCGAGAGCAGACGTCCAAACCCAGAGCTGATGATCGAGCTGCCTGAGTTGGAGGAGCTTCAACAGAGGCGTGATGAGCTGCAAAAGGTGGTTGAGGTGCTTCAGCAGCAGCGCGAGATTGATTGGGAGAGTATCCGCAATGAGCTATCAAATGAGGAGGCTCAGGATGAGCAGCAGATGCGTGAGCTAATAGAGAGCGGAGAGGCTTTTGAGCAGATGGATGCACTGAGCGATGAGCTTAGTGCGGAGGAGTTCCTAGCGGACAACGCTCGACTAAAGGCGGAGATGGCAAAGAACCAACTGGCATATCAGGAGGAGCTGGAGGAGCTAGAGCGCTCGATGATCCAGATGCGTGAGAGGGGTGAACCGGCTGAGACACAAGAGCGTAGAGATGCAAATCTGGGCGGTGGGGTAACCGCATCATACTCATTTACATACCCTGTGCGTCATGCGCAGAGCTTTATAATCCCCGCATATAAATGTTTGGGCGGTGGCGAGGTGCGTATAGCTGTTCTCCTCGACCGTAAGGGGTCGGTGATAAGTGCCGAGCATCTTGCCGGTGGCGATGAGTGTATGCAGAGACACGCTATTGATGCAGCTATGCGCTCGACATTCAACGCTAACCCCAGCGCACCCAACCCCCATCGAGGCACAATAACATACTTCTATATACCTCAATTGTGACGTATTTATGGTTGATTGTGATGAGATATGGCAGCGAGTAGTTAAGGAGTACACCATCTACATTAAGCTGGAGCGCGGGTTGGCTCACAACAGTATCGAGGCGTATCAACGCGATGTCACCGCCTTTGCACGCTTTATTATCGACTGCTATAGTATAAAACCATCTGAGGTGGAGCAGAGGCACGTTGAGTCATATATTGAGCAACTATATAATATAGGTATAGAGAGCAGTAGCACCGCTCGTATGGTTAGCTCAGTGAGGAGTCTATTCGATTACCTTATCCTCTGTGGGGTGATACTCAACTCCCCGGTTGATAATATCTCATCGCCACGTTGTCGTCAACGACTGCCTCAGCTGCTGAGTCTAGAGGATATAAATAGTATATTAAATGTTATTGATACCAATACAAATAAGGGTATACGTGATCGTGCGATGATCGAACTGCTCTACTCCTCGGGGCTGAGAGCCACAGAGCTAGTGGAGCTGAAGGTGGGCGATCTATTCTTCGATGAGGGGTATATACGTGTTATTGGTAAGGGTAGTAAGCAGCGACTAGTCCCCGTGAGCGATGAGGCTCGGCGACGTGTTGAACTCTACCTCCCTCTGCGTAGCTGCTCTATACGCGACAATTGTGTCGACACACTCTTCATATCTAATCGCGGCAGAGGAATGAGCAGAGTGATGCTCTTTACTCTTATTAGAGGATATGTCGCCCTCGCTGGTCTAAATATCACCGTTAGCCCACACACTTTTAGACACTCCTTTGCTACTCACCTGCTACACGGTGGAGCCTCAATACGTGAGGTGCAGGAGATGCTGGGACACGAGAGTATAACCACTACCGAAATATATACACATATCAGCGGTGAGGATCTGCGTGCTACTATCGACTCCTGCCTTGAGTGATTTGCAAGCACCGAGGGCTGTCTCCGACGGGCGGGTTGCCACCCGCGGGGCTGTCGAGATGCTTTGCATCTCTTTTCTATTGCGCTTTGGACCTTTGAGCTTCGCTCTTGCGTTTTAATGCTTAATTTTTTTAGCTCAAGTAAACTTGGCTAATAAAATTAAGCATTAAAACTTTCAAACACCTAAAGGTGTTTGGGTCCAAAGCGAAAGGTCTGCCGTAAACATTATCTACAGGAGTACATTCCCCTTAAATTGCGTCTCTCCCTGTTATGCTGAGCGCAGCGAAACTCTCTATAATATGCATTTCCGATGGAAATAACTTTGCCACAGCTACTGACTCGCTTTTGGGTACAAACATCTGAAAGATGTTTGTGAAATTTTAGAGGTCATATTTTTTTAGCCAAGTTTACTTGAGCTAAAAAAATATGACCTCTAAAATCTTATAACGAAGTTATAAGCCCAAAAGCGCAAAAGAAGAAAAACAAAGTTTTTCGCTAGCCCAGCGGGTGGCAACCCGCCCGCCGGAGGCAGCCCCCGGACCACGCTCTATATGAATAGCATAGGGGGTGACAAAAGCCACCCCCTACGAGTATAGATATAGTTGTTAGATGATTACATCTTACGACCTACATTTGTTTTCGCTACCTTTGGAGCAGCTGACTTTGCAGCTGTAGCCTTAGGTGCGCGAGTTGGTTTTTTAGTCTCGCTAACAACTGTTGCGTTCTCCTCAGCATCTGCAGACTTAGCCTTGCTACGTGAGCGGCGAGTCTTTGGTTTAGCCTCAGTAGATACGACCTCTTTACCGAATGTGTAGCTTTCATTAAAGTCTACGAACTCGATAATACACATCTCAGCAGCATCACCCAAACGGAATCCGGTACGTAGGATACGAAGGTATCCACCGGGGCGATCAGCGATTTTAGGTGCGATAGTGCGGAACAACTCCGTAACTGCCTCCTTCTGCTTTAGATATGAAAAGACCATACGACGCTGGTGAGTAGAGTCGGTCTTTGACTTTGTTACCAATGGCTCTAGGTACATCTTCACCGCCTTAGCCTTAGCAACGGTGGTCTCGATACGCTTGTGCTGAATCAACGACGAAGCCATATTTGCCAACATCGCCTTACGGTGACCCGCCTGACGCCCAAGGTGATTAAATTTCTTATTGTGTCTCATTTAATTATTCTTTATCAAGTTTATAGATAGATACATCCATGCCGAACTTAAGGTTCAACGAAGTAAGTAGCTCATCCAACTCAGTAAGTGACTTCTTACCGAAGTTACGGAACTTAAGTAGATCATTGCGATGTAGGCGAACTAGATCACCTACAGTATCAACATCAGCTGCCTTCAAACAGTTCAATGCACGAACACTCAAATCCTGATCTGACAACTTAGTCTTAAGAAGTTGACGCATGTGTAGTACATCCTCATCAAACTCCTCTGCGCTATTGTTATCATCCAAGTTTACAGTGATCTTATCATCAGAGAAGAGCATGAAGTGCTGGATCAAGATCTTTGCAGCCTCACGGAGAGCATCTTTAGGATGGATTGATCCATCTGTAGTGATCTCCAAGTTCAACTTCTCGTAATCGGTCTTCTGCTCCACACGGTAATCCTCACTAGAGTACTTAACGTTCTTGATAGGTGTGTGGATAGAGTCGATCGGAAGAGTTCCGAACTCCTTCTCTGCTGGTGTATTCTCCTCTGCTGGCACATAACCACGTCCCTTGCCGATAGTGAGTGTAAAGCTCAACTTCGTTCCGGGAGCGAGGTGGCAGATTACCAAATCAGGATTCAACACCTCGAAAGAGGTGAGGAAATTAGAGATGTAACCAGCGGTGAGTACCTCCGTTCCAGCGACATTTACAGTCACCTTCTCAGCATCAGCCTCTTGGTCGCCAATCTGTTTGAAACGAACCTGTTTGAGCTTCAACACTATATCTACCATACCCTCCAATACTCCGGGGATAGCGGCAAACTCGTGGTCGACGCCGGCAACCTTAACTGTTGTAATTGCATATCCCTCCAATGAAGAGAGCAATATACGACGAAGTGCATTACCTATTGTTACACCAAAACCCGGCTCCAACGGACGAAACTCAAACTTTCCGAATGACGGAGTAGATTCGAGCATAATCACCTTCTCAGGTCTCTGAAATGCTAATATTGCCATAATGTATTCTATTCTCTTAATTACTACTACTTAGAGTACAACTCGACGATGAGCTGCTCCTTGATGTTCTCTGGAATCTCCTCGCGCTCAGGACGCTGCAAGAATCGTCCCGACAATGTTGCTCCATTCCACTCCAACCATGAGTAACGGCTAGTGTTTGCGCCAGATACAGAGGCTGTGATAACCTCCATGCTCTTTGACTTCTCGCGAACTGAGACAACATCTCCCACCTTAAGTGAGTAAGAAGGAATGTTTACTACATCACCATTTACACAGATGTGGCGGTGCGAAACCAACTGACGTGCAGCAGCACGTGTTGGTGCGATCCCCATACGGTAAACGACATTGTCTAAACGACACTCCAAAAGGCGCAACAAGTTCTCACCTGTGATACCACCCATACGTGCAGCCTGCTCATATGTACGAGAGAACTGCTTCTCCAAAAGTCCGTATGTAGCCTTTGCCTTCTGCTTCTCGCTCAACTGCTCACCATACTCAGATACCTTCTTGCGCTTGCGTGCCAAACCGTGCTGCCCGGGAGGGTAGTTACGCTTCTCCAACGCCTTATCAGGTCCAAAGATCGCCTCTCCGAACTTTCTCGCAATTTTTGTTTTTGGTCCTATATATCTTCCCATTGTAATTACTAATTTATAAAATAATGTATTAATCTAACCTGTTTCGTTGTCTAAAAATTAGACACGACGGCGGTTAGGTGGGCGACAACCATTGTGTGGTAGTGGAGTAACGTCGATGATCTCCATCACCTCGATTCCAGCACCATGGATTGTACGTACTGCAGACTCACGTCCTGCTCCCGGTCCCTTAACATAGACCTTAACCTTACGAAGTCCCAAATCATAAGCGACCTTAGCGCAATCTGCCGAAGCAGTCTGTGCAGCGTAGGGAGTGTTCTTCTTTGAACCACGGAAACCCATTTTACCAGCTGATGACCAGCTGATTACATCACCAACCTCGTTAGCGATAGTAATGATAACGTTGTTGAATGTTGAATGTACATAGACATTGCCTACTGCGCCAACCTTTACAACACGCTTCTTAACTGTTCCACTCTTTTTTGCCATAACTCTACTTATTACTTAGTTGCCTTCTTCTTGTTTGCCACTGTCTTTTTGCGTCCCTTACGTGTACGAGCATTGTTCTTTGTACTCTGTCCGCGAAGGGGAAGACCGATACGATGGCGGATACCACGATAACATCCAATATCCATCAATCGCTTGATGTTGAGCTGTACGACTGAGCGACACTCTCCCTCAACCTTAATCTCCATAGCTGCGATTGTTGAACGGATAGCTGCAATCTGATCGTCGTTCCACTCATCTGTCTTAACGTCATAGCTGATACCAGCTGCGTCAAGGATTTTGCGCGAGGTGCTACGACCAATACCATAGATATAGGTCAAGCCGATCTCACCGCGTTTGTTTTTTGGTAAATCTACACCGACTATACGTGCCATAAATTTGTTTTCTCTTAATTAAATTAAACTCGGATTAACCCTGACGCATTTTAAATTTAGGGTTCTTTTTGCAGATCACGTAAAGTTTACCCTTACGGCGTACGATCTTGCAATCCTCGCTCCTCTTCTTAATTGATGCTTTTACTTTCATCTTTTTTTGTTTTTTTAAAGCCTTCGTATTGAAATTGTATAAAAAGAGCTATTTTGGGGCTTCGCGATCTTTTTAAAGCGCAGCATATTTAGTACGTGAGCATTTAAAAAGTGAGGGAAGTGCCGAAAGAGCCTTTTTAGGCAATTTCAAAATTACTTGTAACGGAATGATATTCTCCCTTTACTCAAATCATAGGGTGTCATCTCAACCTTCACCCTATCTCCGGGTAGGATCTTGATGTAGTGCATACGCATCTTACCTGAGATATGAGCGGTGATAACGTGTCCGTTATCCAACTCCACACGAAACATCGCATTACTCAACGCCTCGGTGATTACTCCGTCTCTTTCAATAGCAGTCTGTTTTGCCATACGAGTTTTTGTTTGTTTTTACTCTTTGTTTAATAGAGCGTTCTCAATAATTGTAAAGTCGGTCAATATGTCTGGTCCGTTAGCCCTTATCGCCACAGCATACTCGAAGTGTGCCGATGGTTTGCGATCTTTGGTGCGGACAGTCCATCCGTCACGTTCAAAGACCACTGCTCGTCCACCCATATTAATCATTGGCTCAATGCAGAGAACCATACCCTCTCGAAGTAGGGGTCCTCTACCCTTTGCGCCGAAGTTGGGTACACCGGGGGCTTCGTGCATATCCCGCCCACATCCGTGTCCCTCCAACTCTCTGACCACACCGTAGCCGAAGCTCTCGCAATAATCCTGTACTGCAGCAGAGATGTCTCCTACTCTACCGCCTACGCGAGCTTTAGCTGCGCCTCTATTCAAAGCCTCTTTGGTCACATCTAGCAACTGTTGAACCTCAGCGGGGATCTCTCCCACGGCAAAGGTATATGCTGAGTCACCAACGAACCCCTTCAATAGAGTGCCACAATCGACTGAAACAATATCGCCATCTTTAAGGATATGATCCTCTCTAGGGATACCATGCACCACCTGCTCATTTACTGAGACACATAGTGTAGCGGGAAATCCGTTGTAACCTAAAAAGGCAGGCTCAGCACCATTGGCACGGATAAACTCCTCTGCCACACGGTCGAGATACTTTGTTGAGACACCGGCGCGGATGTGGCGACCAACCTCAGCGAGTGTTCTACTCACCAAGATATTGTTCTCTCTCATCAGCTCGATCTCAGCTGCACTCTTTAGTTTTACGCTTCTCATTCCCTAGTATCCTCTACTCTAATCTCTATCCTCTACCCTATTATTCTACTCGATCCTAGCTTAACGTCCCTGTATACGACCGGTCTTCATCAAACCATCGTAGTGACGCATAAGCAGGTAGCTCTCAATCTGCTTAAGTGTATCTAGAACAACACCAACCATAATCAGCAACGATGTACCTCCGAAGAAGTATGCAAACGCCTGCTGGATACTAAGGAACTTAATAGCCAACGATGGCATGATAGCCACCAAAGCCAAGAAGATCGATCCGGGTAGTGTGATTCTAGTCATAACGGTATCGATATATGTAACGGTAGCCTTACCGGGCTTAACACCGGGGATAAAACCTCCATTACGTTTCATATCGTCAGCCATCATCTGAGGGTTTACAATGATTGCAGTGTAGAAATATGTAAATGCAATCACCATAACCGCTAGAGTAAAGTTATACCAGAAGCCGCTCATATCAGCAAACGCCGCAGCAAATCCGGGCGCAACCTCAACGAACAACATTGGGATAAACATCAATGCCTGAGCAAAGATGATAGGCATTACATTGGCAGCGTTCATCTTCAATGGGATGTACTGGCGTACACCGCCATACTGCTTGTTGCCTACGATACGCTTAGCGTACTGAACGGGAATCTTGCGAACCGCCTGTACCAAAGCAATAGTTGCCATAAAGACGAGGAAGAGAAGTGCCAACTCCAAAATCAACATGATAGCTGAGCCATCAGAGGTTTGGAAACGTGCATTCACCTCTGCCAAAAGCGCCTGTGGGAGACGTGCGATGATACCAACCATGATTATCAACGAGACTCCATTACCTATTCCTTTGTCAGTGATTTTTTCACCCAACCACATCACAAACATCGTACCAGCAACTAGGACGGTTGTAGCATAAAGTACAAATCCGAATGAGTTACCGTAGACGAACGCTGTGGGAACTTGGTGAAAAAGGTTTGCAATGTAGCCCGGTCCCTGAAATAGGAGTACACCTATTGTGAGGAAGCGAGTCCACTGATTCATCTTGCGACGACCACTCTCACCCTCTTTCTGCAACTTCTGGAAGTAGGGTATCATCATACCCAACAACTGAATGATGATCGAGGCGGTGATATATGGCATCACTCCGAGTGCGAAGATTGAGGCATTGCCAAATGCACCACCAGAGAAGACATTCAACAGTCCCAAGAGACCATTGCTATCCATCTGGCTTGCCAACGCAGAACCTTCACCCAACATATTGGGGTTTATACCCGGGATTACGACGAAACTACCAAGTCGATAGATAAGCAGAAGCCCAAGCGTGTATAGTACACGCTTGCGCAACTCCTCGATCTTAGCGATATTCTTGATCGTCTCGACTACTTTCTTGTTAAGTCCCAACACTAGCGCTACCGCTGCGAAAAGAACTCCAACAATGATATAAGTATTCATACTTTAAGGTTTTTCCTTAATTTACAACTTCTCGATCGAACCTCCAGCAGCTACGATAGCCGCCTCAGCACTCTTTGAAAAGGCGTGTGACTTAACAGTCAAAGCCTTAGTTACGGCACCGTTACCTAGGATCTTAACCTTGTCATTGCGACTAGCAAAACCAGCTGCCATCAAGGTGTCAAAACTAATCTCAGTAACGCCACTCTTTGCTGCCAAATCCTCCAATACTGAGAGGTTGATAGCCTTGTACTCTACGCGATTGATGTTAGTAAATCCGAACTTAGGCAAACGACGCTGTAATGGCATCTGCCCTCCCTCGAAACCCAACTTACGTGAGTATCCTGAGCGTGACTGAGCTCCTTTGTGTCCACGTGTAGATGTGCCTCCACGTCCAGAACCTGCTCCACGACCAACACGCTTATCGTGGTGTGTAGAACCCTTTGCGGGTTTCATGTTATTTAATTCCATTCTATTATCTTACTTAAATAATATTAATACTATTTAACCTCCTCGATCTTGATAAGGTGCTTTACCTTCTCGATCATTCCCAAGATCATTGGTGAGGCGCTATGCTCAACACTCATGTTGATCTTACGAAGACCCAACGCGTCGAGATTCTTACGCTGGCGATCCGATGCTCCACAACGGCTACGCAACTGTGTGATTTTCAACTTTGTCATCTCTATCATTATTAACCGTTAAACACCTTGCTCATTGGTACCCCGCGAAGCTGAGCGATAGAGTAAGCATCGCGCAACTCGCACAATGCGTTCACTGTTGCCTTCACCAAGTTGTGAGGGTTTGATGAACCTGTACTCTTTGCCAAGATATTCTTGATACCTACTGACTCGAAAACTGCACGCATCGCACCTCCTGCGATAACTCCTGTTCCGGGAGCTGCTGGACGGATCATAACTACCGAACCGCTATAGCGCATCTCCTGACGGTGAGGGATTGTACCGTTGATAACTGGAATCTTGAATAGATTCTTCTTTGCATCCTCTACTCCCTTAGCGATTGCGGTGGTAACCTCGGCAGCCTTACCCAGACCATAGCCTACGATACCATCCTCATTTCCAACCACTACGATTGCTGAGAATGTGAATGTGCGACCTCCCTTTGTTACCTTTGTAACACGCTGGATACTAACGAGTCTATCCTTCAACTCGATGTCGCTTGTGCGTACTTTGATACTACTATTTGACATACTATCTTACTCTTAAAATTTAAGACCGCCCTCACGAGCTGCATCTGCCAACACCTGTACACGACCGTGGTAAAGGTAACCGTTACGATCAAATGATACCATCTCGATACCCTTTGCCGCAGCACGCTCTGCTGCCAACTTACCAACCAATGCTGCTACCTCAGTCTTGCTCTTACCTGCTGCTGCATCCTTAACATCTGCTGATGATGCTGCTGCCAATGTTACGCCAGCCTTATCGTCGATAAACTGTACGTAGATGTGCTGGTTTGAACGAAAAACACTCATGCGAGGCATCTCCGCTGTTCCGTTAACAATCTTACGGATACGCATCTTGATTCTCGCCCTTCTATCTATCTTACTTAGTGACATATACTATATCCTTTAATGATTATTTACCTGCTGACTTACCAGCCTTACGACGGATCTGCTCACCAACGAAACGAATACCCTTACCCTTATATGGCTCTGGCTTACGCAACGAACGGATCTTAGCTGCTACCTGACCTACCAACTGCTTGTCGATACTAGTCAATGTAACGATTGGGTTACCCTTCTTCTCAGTTACGGCTGTTGCCTTAACCTCCTCAGGAAGCAATACGTGAATATCGTGAGAGTAGCCCAAGCTCATCTCCAACACGTTACCCTTAACCTCTGCTTTGTAACCTACTCCGACCAACTCTTGTTTGATCTCAAATCCCTTTGATACACCGACAACCATGTTGTTAATCAACGCGCGGTACAAACCGTGCATTGAGCGGTGGCGTGGCTGGTTTGTTGGACGTGAAACCAAGACAGCAGGAATCTCCTTCTCGCTATCCTTCTCAGTGTACGAACCAACTTCAACTGTAATATCTGAATCAATCTTCTGACTCAGTGTCCCAAGAGGTCCCTTTACGCTTACCACATTGTTTGCTGATACCTCTACGGTAACGCCAGCTGGCAAGGCTACAGGTTGTTTACCAATTCTTGACATTCTAATAGTGTTTTTAAAATTCCTAAATTAAAAGATGTAGCACAATACCTCGCCACCAACGTTCTCTCTAACAGCCGCTTTGTCTGTCATGATTCCCTTTGATGTCGACAAGATTGCGATACCCAAACCATTCTTTACGCGTGGCATATTCTCTACCGATGCGTACTGGCGCAAACCCGGACGGCTAACTCTCTTAAGCTCCTTGATTGCGTTTGTCTTTGTCTGAGCATTCCACTTCAAGGCGATCTTGATTACTGGATGTCCCTTCTCGTTCTGGTCAAATTTGTAGGCTAGGATATAGCCCTGATCGTGAAGGATCTTTGTGATCTCCCTCTTAATTTTTGAACCAGGAGCTTCAACCACTTTGTGGTTGGCTTTCACTGCGTTTCTAATTCTCGTTAGAAAATCCGCGATTGGATCTGTCATAATGAATTAAAAGTTAAATTTATTAAATTGTTATTTGTTTTACTCAACACGCTAATTATCAATGCGTTAGATAGCCGATAAGAGAAGCCACTGCCCCCCTCTCGACCGTCAACGCCTATCAACTAGATATTGTTGAGCGTGCAAAGATATACATAATTTTCCAAATATCAATGGATTATGATCTTTTTTTGCAAGATTTTTTCATGTGAAGAGAGAGCCATCTGCTCACTAGTCGAAAAGCCTACTCTCCGACCATAAGCTAATCCCTAGTCACCTGCGACCCCCACCAATCGGCATTAGGGGTGTAGTTTGGCTGGAGGAGCTGTAGCCTCTCACGCTCCTTTGCACTCAGCAGCTTAGTGCGCCACTTCAACTTAGCCTCGCTCTCAGCCTGTGGGTTGTACTCCGGATCGGCAACAGGCATCACCGCACCGTTACTCTTCAACCATCGCTGCAACTCGCGGCTCATGTTAGCCACAATCTCGGGGTATTGAGCATTAAGTGGCTCACTCTCACCTATATCTATATGTAGGTTATACAGCTCATTGCGACCATCCTCATGGTAGTAGATCAACTTCCACTCCCCCCGACGGATAATCGACGAGGGTTCGCCGCCCTGATTACCATAGTGTGGATAGTGCCAGAAGAGTGGTCGTTCATCGATCTCGCCACCACTAAGCAGTGGCGCAATATCAACCCCATCAACCCCCTTGAAACACCTCTTGTCGAGACCTGCAAAGCTGGCAATCGTAGGGAGTATATCCACTCCACACACCGCCGTAGAGCAGCTCTCGCCAGCACTATCCAGATATGGGTTACGCACAACGAATGGCACTCTAATTCCACCCTCCCACTGTCGACCCTTTCCGCCACGTAGCGGCAGCAGCGAGGTGGAGAATGCATCTCCTGAACTAACACCGCCATTATCACTAGTGAAGATCACCAGCGTGTTTTTATCTAGCCCCAGCTGCTCTAGCCTATCTAAAACAACACCCACGGCATCATCCATCTGCTGAACCAGCCCTGCGTAGATTGGGTTATCTTGTCTCTGGCGTACAGGGAGTGTTCGATCAACTACATACCCCTCCTCAGCGATCCCCATCCTCTCTGCCTTGTCGCGAAAGTAGCTCCATTTAGACTCGGTGGTTTGGATAGGTCCATGGACAGCATAGAATGCCAAGTAGGTGAAAAAGGGCTTGTCACCACTCTGCTGCTGGTGATTTTCAAGAATCTTCACCGTCTCATTAGCGAGCCTCATAGTTAGATTCTCCCCATCCTCGCCACTCTCTAGACGTGGGTTGTCGTAGGGGGCAAAATATCCACCACGGGGTGACCCTGCACCCCACCCTCCGATATTGAGATCAAAGCCTCGACCATCGGGCAGATCACACTCCTCATCACCCAGATGCCACTTACCTATAAAGTATGTTGAGTAGCCACCCTCCTTCAACATCTCCGAGATCATCGGTTGCGAATGGTCGACAAAGTGCGCATAGTCGGATGGCAGCATCTTGCTCGCACGCCCCTTTTTTCGCCACTCCTCACCCGCCGCATCGCCGATCCATGTTGTCACACCATGACGAGGCGTAAACAACCCAGTCATAATGGATGCTCGCGAGGGGCTAGAGACAGAGCAGGCAGCATACCCATCGGTAAAGACGACACCCGAGCGAGCCAGCCGGTCGAGGTTAGGGGTCTCATAATAGTCGCTACCCATAAATGCCGTATCGTTCCACCCAAAGTCATCTGCCACAATAAGCAGCACATTGCGAGGCTGCTCGCCACCAATGACAGCTGAGGAGAGCATAGTCAATGCACCCCCTAGAAAAAGAGTTCTGTTCATACCATTCAGATAATTAGTTCTATGACAAAGTTATATAATTAGTTGTTTTATGCAAATTTACACTTTTCCCCAAAGAATAGACCAATCTAACTCAAAATAAGTTCTAAATATTGTTATTTCGCAGGATAAAGAGAGCGGTAATACTTTATCCTATCATTCCAGCCTCTATTCTCGAGCGGAAAAATTTTATTTGTCTCACCCCATGCTGTCCACTTCGCTTCTAGCTCGCTTACTCGTTTCCTCTCGCAGCTAGCTAGATTACGCTGCTCAAATGGATCTCTCTTTAAGTTATATAACTCCCAATCTTCACTCATATCTGCACGAACCAGCTTCCACCCATCTGATATGATAGACGCCGAGCTTTCATGCTCAAAATAAATATCACGCGACGCAACCTTTCGACCTTTTATAATAGGCGTAATATCAATACCATCCATTGCAGAGATCTCCTTTCCTGCAAAGAGTGCGGGATATTCAGTATCTGCCATTGATAAAATAGTTGGCATAATATCTATTATATGTGCTGGGGTTGCTCGAAATTCACCACTATATTTCCCATATTTCTTAGGACAGTGGATTATAAATGGTGAACTCACGCCCCCCATATAACTCTTAGCTTTGTAACCCTTATAGGGCGTATTGTTTAGATCTGCACATAATTGCGAAATATAGCCACCCTCTGCAGTTGCACCATTGTCACTAAGAAATATAAATATAGTATCGTCATAGATCCCCTTTCGTTTAGTTGCCTCAACAATCTCTCCTATACCATCATCCACAATCTCCACCATTGCGGCAAATGTAGCACCCTCTTTGATCCATGCTTGCTGCTGCTTTTCACTTAACTCCTCCCATGCAGGTCGATCGCCTATAATATTATATTTGGCTTGGTGAATTGGTAACACCTCCGATTCATCAACTAACCCCAATCTCTTTTGCTTTGCAAATCGCTCTTCTCGCAATATATCATACCCAACTTCGTAACGTTCACGCACAGCCTCAATACGCTCCTCCGGTGCTTGAAGTGGACGATGAGGTGCATAGTGTGCCACATACATAAATAGAGGATTGTCACTCTCATGCTCCTCGATATATTGAACAGCATGCGACGTAATCTCATTAGTATAGTAGAAATCATCTGAGAGCTCAGTAATTAGCTCCGTGCCATCTAACAAAGGATAGGGTTTGTAGTGGTCACCACCTCCCGACAAACAGCCAAAAAAACGATCGATGCCGCGCTCGGTAGGAAAACTTCCATTAGGTATTATCTTTTTAGTTCGATCTGAGTAGACATCACCAATAGTAACATGCCACTTTCCACTCATATAGGTACTATACCCAGACTCATGCATTACCTCTGCTATTGTTGGAACGGCTTTTGACAATTCGCCACGATAACTCTTTCGCTGCTCATCAACAGCTGTCATCCACCCCATATCAACAGAGTGCTGATAACGCCCCGTAAGCAGTGATGCACGACTGGGACAGCTACGACCTGCATTTTTGAACTGTGTAAACCTCACACCCTGTTCACCCAACATATCTATATTAGGCGTTTGTATTTCGCTACCATAGCAGCCTAGATCTGAAAAACCCATATCATCACACATAATGAGTATTATGTTGGGTTTTTGTGCTGAAACAATCCCTGCTGAAAGTAATAAGGGTAGCGTCAAGGTCGATAATAGCGTAGAGTTTTTCATCTTCGTCAATAGTTAATTAAGTTCTATGACAAAGTTAGATAATTTTCAGCTATTAAAGTAAAAAATCCAGAATTTTTCGCTAATTTTGCTCAATCAAAATTAAAAAGCAGTATTATAATGGCAAACAAGATTGGTATCGCCTCTGACCATGCGGGTTATGAGATGAAGGAGTTTTTGGTTGGATGGCTCGCTGCTAAGGGCTACGAGGTTATCGACTACGGATGTATGAGTGAGGAGAGTGTCGACTACCCCGACTACGGACACGCCCTAGCTACAGGTATTGAGAGCGGAGAGGTGCCGATCGGTGTTGGTCTATGTGGCTCAGGTGAGGGTATGAGTATGACTCTCAATAGACATAAGGGGGTGCGAGCAGCTCTCTGCTGGTGCGTAGAGGTGGCTACACTTGTGCGCCAACACAACGACTCAAATGTAATCGTACTACCTGCTCGATTTGTCGACAACGATGAGGCGATGGCGATGGTCAACACATGGCTTACAACCCCATTTGAGGGGGGGCGCCACTGCGGTAGAGTCTCAAAGATATAATTATCCTCTTTTGGTAAAAAAAACAGTTAGGGCTGCCTTACACGGGCAGCTTTAGTTTTAGAGGTTTACAGTGTAAAAAGCTGTAAAACTCTGTTTTTATTTAGGTTACAGTAGATTAATGTAGACGGATCAGATGGTATTAAACCTTTTTTGGAGTTAAGCACTATTCTTTGTGTAGTCTTATATGTCGGGTTGGGGAATGTGTAATTGATGGGCTGTTCTTAATTGAAGAGCAGATGATAATAACATACTACCAATACCTCATATATGTAGCTACATATTTTTGAACGTTAAATTCTAAAGAAGTATGTTTACAATTAACATCAAGGGTAAGGCCAATCCCAAAGACAACAAAATGGTCAAATTAGAGATTGTTTTCTTTAAGACAGGTTATGCACGTGTAACTAAAGTATTAACAGTTACTGGTCCACTAAAAGATTGGAATGTTGCCTCGCAATCTTTCAAAGGGAGCAGCAGCACTCTGACCTCTAAAAACAAGATGCTATTTGAACTTAAAAATAGTTATCAAAAGGTAGCCGAGGATTGGGAGTACGAAGGTCGTCTGTGGTCGCCAGTAGAACTCTCTCAATGTTTCGATGAAGTGAAGATTCGTAAGGAGGAGAATAAATCTTTATCTGTAGCACAAATGATCGAAGTTCAAATTGAGCGTTTCACCAATAAGGAGAGATATAAGAATGGGCAGATTATTAGTTGTGTGAATAATACTCGCTCCTATATCAACCTTAGAAACTCTCTGACCGATTTCACCAAAGCAACTTACAATAAATCTTTCTCGTCATTTTACTTTAAGGATATAAACGAGAGGTTTCTGTTGGACTATACTCTATATCCAAAAACGAGGTATTGAAAATGGCAATAAGGGCGGTAAAGTTCAAAAGTTACGTAAACTTAGAGCTGTTTGCCGACAAGCAGAAAATAACGGTATTTATGGAGTCGATATGAAAGCGTTCGAATGTTTGGGTGAAAATCTGAAATGGGACACCACAACCTCAAAGGCTGTATCCTATAAAGATATTGCAAAGATTGAGCACATAGACCGTTCGCTATTCACGAAATCAGAGAATCTGTATTTAGACCTATTCCTATTTAGCTATTATACTGGAGGTATTGCCAACGCTGATGTCTGCCACCTAACGTGGGATTCTATTCAGGGGAACTCGGTAATATATGAGCGAATGAAATTCCCCAAGCAAGCTAAGCCATTTCTAATTGATAAGGCAAAAGCAATAATGGAGAAGTATAGAGGTGCGGCATACGAAAATTATGTCTTCCCTGTTTTCTCAAAGAAGCATATTAGCGATATGCAGAAGGTAAGGCGCATAACAAATGTTACAGCAGGAGTCTCTAAGACCCTAACCAAGGCGTGTAAGATAGTTCGATTAAAATGTAAAATGACGTGGTATTCTGCTC
>JBCQTG010000042.1:0-15655 GCA_047178765.1 Rikenellaceae bacterium
CTCCAATCCATTGTGCAGACAGCTCGAAAGTGCGGTCAGGATCCGCTTGTGGCTTTACTCGCTGTTGCTGAACTGCAGGGGCGTGAGTAGTTACGAATGTTTTGAGGAAGCTCAAAACCTCGCCCAAACACGACTGTGATTTGGGGACTGCATCGCTCTTGATAGTCGCAATATATAAATATACTAATTTAAAGTTAATGCCAAAAAGAGAAAAGTTGGTGGTCTCGGGGAAGGTGGTCTCACCATTTAGTGCCGAGGAGCTGCAACTTTTGCGAGACTTGGCAGGTGAGGCGAACAACCTAAATCAGATTGCAAAGCATCTAAATAGTGGCGAAATGCAGCATAAATTAACAGCCTGTGCAGTAATTATAAAACTAAAAATGATACTCGATGATAGCAAAATGCATTAAGGTGATGTCGTTCGGAGGGTGTATCAAATACGTGATAAAAAATGATGCAGAGCTACTAAAAGTGGAGGGCGTGATGGCAATTAGTGTTGTTGCGCCTTAGTATAGCGACAATCGTATTGCTCTTATCTCAGCTATAAAGGGGCGTGTAAAGGTAGATCTGAACAGGTTAATGCAGATTGGTAAGTCACTAAATCATCGTGGTGACTATTCGGCTGATGATGTTGTGAAATCTTTGAAAAGCAATTTAAAGGTATAACATTCTTTGATTTTATACAGAGTACGATTGCCCGATTGGTAGAACTAAGAAAGCATCGTACTTCGGAGACCTACAAAACTACTCTTAATAGTTTTATGAGGTTCAGAGGTGTAGTCACCTTTTTTGTGTTGTTACTAGCCCCATGCAGATAGCATTGTATTGTTATAGCTACTATTTGTCCATTCTGTATATAAAAATCGATTAAAACCACCACATTATTAAAATAAATAAATAAAAAACTACCTAAGATTAAGTATTTTTCTTCCTATTTATTCGCCATATCTTTGCACACATGAAAAAAATGTATTTTAAAATTTTAACAATAAGAGGTGTTTTTCTCTTGTTTTTATTTTGTGCCTTGTCTCTATTTGAAACTTATGCTAGTGATTATCATTCACATCCTAGCTCTGAGAAGATGACAATGTTGCATGGTGTTATTGTCTCTGCCGAGGATGGAACGGTCGTCCCCTTTGCAACAGCTTTTATTGGAGATGCTAGTAAATATGCATGTGTAAGTAACGCAGATGGTCGATTCAGGCTACATATCCCTCATGGCGAGCATGACTTCTCAGTCAGTTTCATAGGTTACGAAACCCACAAACAGCATATCGTTGCTGAGGGGAGAGAGCTAAAGATAAAGATCGAATTAAAACCATCAGCTTTAGCCGTTGACGAGGTGATTGTAAAGGGAGAGGGGCGTAGCGCGCAGATCAACAAAAGCGCATTTAACGTTCAAAGTATTGATATAGGAGCTTTAAAAAATACCTCTGCAAGTGTCACCGATGCTCTAGCTCGTATGGAGGGTGTGAGAATCCGTGAGGCTGGCGGTGTCGGAAGCGAGGCAAACATCTCGATAAATGGCTTTACTGGTAGCCACGTAAAGGTTTTTATAGATGGAGTATTGCAGAACAGCACTAATGGAGCCTTTTCACTGAACAATATGCCGGCGAATTTCGCTGAGCGTGTAGAGGTATATAGCGGTGTTGTACCCATTGAGTTTGGAACAGATGCCATTGGTGGTGTCATCAATGTCGTGACAAAGAAGAACATGGCACTCAATAGCTATCATATCGATGCCTCTTACTCATACGGATCGTTTAATACTCATCGTACCTATCTAAATTTCTCTCGTACTCACAAAAACGGATTCAACTATAGCGCGAATGTATATCAGAACTACTCGGACAACAATTATGAGATAGAGAATACACTTATGACCTTTCTTCCTGTGGATCTAGGTTTAGGCATGCCACCAGTTGTCGATCTCTCTGATAAGACTCTCTATACATTTGAGCGTTTTCACGACACCTACCACAACGAGACTGCAATTGTATCGTTAGGAGTTGTAGGCAAAAGCTGGGCAGATAATATTAACGCAAGCCTAAACTACTCTCAGTTTGACAAGGATATTCAGACTGGAGCGACACAAGATGTAGTCTACGGAGAGAGAAAACGCACAGGTCGCTCTCTCACCCCAGCCTTTGAATATCTCAACAACGGCATTGTAAAGGGGTTAGATCTACGAACAAATCTCAATTACAAATATGAGTATACACATATCTACGACCCCTCGACAGCGGTATATAACTGGGCAGGAGAGTCGGCAGGAGACAACCTAACAGCTGTCGACACAGAGATGTTGCAATATAATCTCAATGCGAATGGAGTGGCGAAATATAGACTCGGTAAGAGCCATGATTTTACACTCTCATATACATTTGCCTCTAGCTCGCGACAGTCGCGTTCGGTTGAGGAGGGGCAGGATGATTACTCAGACTACTCAACACCTCTAATGAGCAGAAGTAATGTTTTGGGGCTATCTTATCTGTTCAAGTTAAAGAGTTTTATGGAGGCAACCGCCTTTGTCAAGGGATTTATGCTCTCAGGCGAGGGCTTGGTATGGGATAGCGACACATCAGCAAATGTCTATCAGACTAGAAGCGATAGCTCAATGGGTTATGGAGCGGCGACATCGTTCTTCTTCTTGAATGGTTTCCAGACTAAGCTATCTTATGAGATGGCATATCGTCTCCCCACCACCTCGGAGCTATTCGGCGATGGAGACCTTGAGCAGGGTAACTTCGATCTTGATCCGGAGAGTAGTGACAACTTCAACCTTAACCTCTCCTATTCGAGGGAGTTCGCAAACAAACACAACATAACGCTTGATGGAGGATTGATCTATCGCTACACCAAAGACTTTATCCAGAAGGAGGTGTCGTCAGGAACATCGGCAACGACAGGTGATAGCTACTCTGTAACAACAAACTTCGGTAAGGTAGAGACAAAGGGTTATACACTTACCGCTCGCTACTCATTTAAGAACCTAATATCGGTTGGAGCGACATACAACAACATCAGCTCTCGTGATGATGAAGAGTACCTCTCTTCTAGCTTGATGCAGAAATCTACAAGCTACGGTGTTCGACTACCGAACAGACCATATAAGTATGCCAATGCCGATGGGGTGCTAACGCTAGACAACCTCTTTATGAAACGAGACTCATTCTCGATTGTCTATGATCTATTCTATCAACATGAGTTTACCCTCGACTTCGAGACCTATGGTACAGCGGGCAATGTGGCGTGCGTACCCAACCAGCTATCACATAGTTTGACCTTCAACTATGCAATCAAGAACGGAATGTATAACATCTCGTTCGAGTGTCGAAATTTAACAAACGAGAATCTATACGATAACTATAGCCTACAGAAGGCAGGGCGAGCATACTACGCAAAAATCAGAGTAAATATAAACAAATCAAAATAATTTTTTTATCATGAACAAATTCACAAAATTCGCTGCTATTGCAGCACTAGTAGCTGCATCGGCAGCGTGCCAAAAGGATACTACACCATCGACTGGGTCGGAGGAGATCACAAAGGATGCTTCGGGAGTATATTATGCTAATCGCATTCTCTATACCGTTCACAACCCACTAAACGCATCTGGAGCATACTCACGAGAGTTCTCTGCTGAGAATTATATCGGAACATATGATTTGACAGAGCAGATCCCCGGTGCTGGTGAGGGTATCACCTATGTTGGTTGGGCTGAGAATGACAGCTATGTATATGCCTCTATCGTCACTACAGGTGTAAATAAGTGGTCGATCGAGAACTCAGGAATCGACTACTCTGAGGTCGCAGATTACGACTTTACAGGTTACTACTCAGATGTAACACGATCTATTGGAAGTGGAACAGGTCTTAGCCTAACTCCAGACAATGCGTGGATTGTTGTCTACGACAAGAGCAACACTAACTATTTCAATCAGACTCCAGTTAAGATTCTTCACACCAATAAGATGGATCACGCTCTAGGTCGCTACCCGAGCAATCCACTCAATACAGTACATGTAGCTGCGGATGGCAATGTATATGTATTCTCTGCTGGTGTTAACAGACGCTACACTCAGACAGAGTATGACCTATACTTCGACTCGAACAAGACTACACTAGCGGGTGAGACTAGAGCTGTTAAGCAGGGAACTAAAAAATCATCGGTAATGCGTATTAATAGCTCAAACGAGTGGGATGGTTCGTTCTTCTTCGATGGATTTGAGACTACTCTAGGTAGTACATTCAGCTCTGTTTGGTATATGGGTGGCACTAAGTTCTTGCTTCGTGTTTTGAACGACTCTGTCGCAGACGATGTCTACACCTCTTCACACAAGGCGACTGCCGATGCACGCTTTGCAATCTATGATGCTTCAAACAACAGCGTAGCATACGTCACTGGACTTCCAACTGTTGCAACTATCGATACAGGTTCTAAGGCTATCAGCGCACCATATATCGACACTGACAACACTATAGCATATGTTGCAATTGCAAGTACAGATCATACAGATGGTTTCCCCGCGATCTACTCAATCAATAGCAGCGGTGTGGCTACAAAGGGCGCATCGGTAGAGGCTCCATATGTAGTTAGCCTAGGTAGATTGACTAATGGTGCTACAACAAAGAGTATCGTTATGATGACCGATGCCTCTGCATCATATGTATATACAGGAACTGTAAGCAGCTTCACCTCTGGAGCATATAAGATTGATGGCACTGGATTTGATAATAGCTATTTGGTTCAGTCAACAAATGCTGGAACGGCAATCTCTTATATCAGCACTAAGTATCTATGTCAGGTGACAGACAAGGGGGGTAACGACCCTGCACCGGTTGACATCTACACAATCGATGAGAGCGGAAAGATCGCAAAGACATACGAGAGCCAAGGACAGAAGTACGAGGTATGGGGTGTATGGGGTGAGACATTCATCATCAGCGCACCACAGAGCGATGGCTACAACTATGTCACTCTTGATAAAAATGGAGATGTAATCTAATAGAAAAAGCAGAAAATGGATATTACACTAGGATTTCTGGGATTTTTCCTTAATACATTCCCATTCCTTTTTGCTCTGATTTTGTGGACTTTACTTGCAGTAAAGTTCTCAAAATCGATCAAGAAAAATTATAAAGTTTACTACTGGGTATTCGGAGTTCTCGGAGGACTATTTACCCTTAGCTCAGTAGCTCGTTTGATCGGAGTTGATCTTCCTATCCAGATTATGAGCATCCCTGTACTTGGAAATATCGTCTCAGAGCTTAGCTCTGCAGCATATTTCATCCACCCCGTACTTGTGATAATCATGTATATGGGCGCACTCGATCCAAAGATCAAGTGGGTAGGTAAGTTAATGAGCATCCGTAAGGAGTTGTCGATCATCGTTGGATTCCCACTTCTTGCACATGTTATGAAGCGACTATTTGGAACTTTCGTCCAGTCGTGGAACTACTTTGCAAACTACGAGGAGAGCATCACTAACCCTCGTGTGGCGAGTGTCGTGGGTTCAAACATTCAGAACTTTGTATTTGTTCTTGGTGTAGTGATGATGGTTCTTTTTATCATCCTTTGGGTTACATCATTCGACAGTGTACGTCGTAAGTTGGGATCGAAGAGATGGAAGAGCATCCAGCGTTGGTCTTATGTACTCTATGCAATGCTCTATATCCACTCAATGGGTATCAACATTGGTTCGATCATGAATTCAAATGCTCGTGAGGCTCAGATGGCACGTGTAGAGCAATCTTCTGCTCCAACACAGCGCGAGGGCGCACCACAACAACGTCAGCAGCACGGTGGTGAGCAGCCACAAGGCAGACCTCAGAGTGGTCAGCAGCAGGCTCAGGGTAGTCAGCAGCATGGTCCACAGCAGCAGGCTCAGAGTAGTCAGCAGGATGGACCTCAGCAGCAGGCTCAGGGTGGTCACTCATCACATGGCGGACGACCAAAGAGATTCTCATTTGATGATATTGAGGTTTCGAGGACGACAAAGGCGTATTGCTCGAGCGTTATTCTAACACTCATCTACGGCTCATATCTCGTCATGCGTATTCGCAAGCATCGCCGAGATAAGGCACGCAAACAGGCTAAACTATAGTAGGCTGAGAGTTATTAAATGAGGCTGTCCAAATTTACAATTAAGTAATTGAGGACAGCCTTTTATATTTTACATTTAGTAGTGGTGCGTTAACTTTTACTTAGCACATGTAATACGCTGAATAACGGAAAGATACGTAATGAAACTAACGCACCTGTAGTATTTTACATTCAATAATCACAAGTAGGCATTATCAAATTGCAAATACCCACATTGTGTTATTGTCAATACAAAAAAATATACCGATTTTTACATCATTAAATATAATGTAAAAATGGCAGATATTCACGCACACGAAGTACTCCATATGATGGAGGGGTATGATTACGCTTCAAAGGAGTCTTTGAAGCAAGCTATCACAGCTAAATTTGGAGCGGAGCAGACGTTTCGATCTTGCTCGGTTAAGGGGTTGGCTGTAGACGCATTAGTCGATTTCTTAGAGTCAAAGGGTAAGTTTAAACCCTCCTCGCAAGGTTTTACTATGGACATTACAAAAGTATGTGATGGATACAAGAAGAGCTATGGAACTGCATCTAAAAATTTGAAAGCTGCATTATAAGATTTGCTTATGGCGATATAAGAACTATTGATTTGTTTTATAGCAAAAAAGGTATTATCTTTGCACAAGAGAAATTATTAACGATTAAATATTAAAAGAAAATGGAATCAATCATCAATTCACAGCTTGTTGACTTTACAGTTCAGGCTTACCAAAACGGAGAGTTCAAGACAGTATCATCTGAGGATGTAAAGGGTAAATGGGCAATCTTCTTCTTCTATCCAGCCGACTTCACATTTGTTTGCCCTACGGAGCTTGTCGATATGGCGGATAAATATGCAGAGTTTCAAGCAATGGGTGTAGAGGTATACTCGGTTAGTTGCGACTCGCACTTTGTACACAAGGCGTGGGCAGATGCTTCGGAGAGTATCGCTAAGATCAACTACCCAATGCTTGCCGATCCTACAGGATTGCTTGCTCGTGCATTCGGCGTAATGATCGAGGATGCTGGAATGGCTTATCGTGGAACATTTGTTGTGAATCCAGAGGGACAAGTGAAACTTGCTGAGGTTCAAGATAACTCAATCGGTCGCAATGCCGATGAGCTTATGCGCAAGGTTAAGGCTGCGCAGTTCGTAGCATCGCACGACGGAGAGGTTTGCCCAGCAAAGTGGAACGAGGGAGCTGAGACACTTAAGCCAAGCATTGACCTAGTTGGAAAAATCTAATACGTGGAATTATGTTAGATAGTGCATTGAAGGAGCAGTTGAAGAGTATATTCTCTTCACTAAGTTCCAAATATACACTTCTCGTGGAGCTCCACCCCTCGCACCCCAAAGGGGCTGAGATGGTGGAGCTTCTTGGTGAAGTAGCCGAGACATCGGCAAATATTGAATTAACAGTTGCCGAGGGTGAGGCTCTAAAATTATCAATCGCAAAGGATGGCGTGGTGAGTGGTGCGAGTTTTAGAGCTGTGCCTAATGGTCACGAGTTTACATCGCTCTTACTTGCGATATTGAATCTCGATGGCAAGGGTAAAAACCTACCCGATGAATTTACGCAGCAACGCATAAAATCAATCGCAGGCGATGTGAATCTCACGACATATATGTCGCTCACCTGTACTAACTGTCCAGATATTGTGCAGTCGCTAAACATCATAGCGATCCTCAACCCTCGCATTAAACACGAGGCTGTGGATGGAGCGTTGTATCAGTCGGAAGTTGATGGATTAGGGGTTCAGTCAGTCCCTACGGTCTATGCTGATGGAGAGCTGTTGCACGTAGGTCGTGGTGGCATTGCAGACCTACTTGCAAAACTTGAATCTAAATATGGAGTCAACACAAATGAGCAGCAGCAAATCACACGAACCTACGATGTAGCAATCGCAGGAGGAGGTCCTGCAGGGGCAACTGCAGCACTATACCTAGCCCGCAAGGGTCTAAAGGTAGCTGTTGTGGCGGAGCGCATCGGAGGTCAAGTAAATGAGACATCGGCAATCGAAAATATCCCATCTGTACCATCGACAACAGGAACGAAGTTAGCGACAGATCTTAAGCAGCATATGTCGGAGTATCCCAATATCGAGCTACTAGAGAATCGCACAATCGAGAGTTTCGAGAGCGAGGCAAGGATAAAAAGATTGCAGATAAAAGGTGGTGAAACGATTGAGTCGGAACAACTCATAATTTCAACTGGCGCACAGTGGCGACGCTTGGGCATCGAGGGCGAGTCGGAGTATATCGGTCGAGGTGTAGCGTTCTGCCCACACTGCGATGGACCTCTATTCAAGGGCAAAAAGGTGGCTGTCGTAGGTGGTGGAAACTCGGGCGTAGAGGCGGCAATCGACCTATCGGGAATCTGCAAAAAGGTCTATTTGTATGAATTTATGGAGTCTCTTAAAGCGGATAATGTACTGCAAGATAAGCTACGGAGCCTGCCCAATGTAGAGATATTCACCTCGTATCAAACAACTAAAATAGTCGGAGATGGAGCGAAGGTTGTAGCCTTAGAGGCGAAGGATCGCACCACCGAGGAGTTGCATCTGGTCGAGCTTGACGGAATATTTATCCAAATTGGGCTCTCGGCAAATTCAAGCGTATTCAAAGATGCCGTGAATATGAACCGTGCAGGTGAGATTGAGGTTGACCGCAATGGTCGCACCTCACAAGGGGGAATCTACGCTGCAGGTGATGTTACAGATGTGAGCTACAAGCAGATAATCATCTCAATGGGTGAAGGCGCAAAGTCAGCCCTAGCTGCATTTGACGATAAAATCAGGGGTATTTAACTTTCATAAATGGAGAGCCAAACAATTATATTTGCTTTTGCGATAACTCTATTCGCTGGTTTGGCGACAGGAATTGGTAGCGCGATAGCCTTTGTGGCACACCGAATGAGTCGCAGTGCAATATCATTTGCATTGGGACTCTCGGCTGGAGTGATGATCTACATCTCATTTGTTGAGTTGTTTGCAGAGGCGCAAAGTATTCTCTCGACACAATATGATGAGAAGATTGGCGTGGGTTTAGCGACATTGTCTCTCTTTGGGGGTATTGCACTTATATGGATTATTGACTTTATCATCCCCGAATATGAGAATCCTCACGAAATTAGAGAGGTTTCAAACAAGAGTATAGAGACCAATCCCAAAGGGGCAAAGCGACTTGGGTTGATGACAGCGTTGGCTATAGCCATACATAATTTCCCTGAAGGTGTGTCAACATTTGTTACAGCTATTGAATCACCATCTCTCGGAGTGGCTATTGGTTTTGCGATCGCACTACACAATATACCTGAGGGTATAGCGGTCTCAGTGCCAATATATCAAGCCACGGGGAGTCGCACAAAGGCTTTTTGGTACTCATTCTTATCAGGATTGTCAGAACCTATCGGTGCCGTGATAACCTACTTTGTGTTAGCTCCTTACATTAACGAACATTTAATGGGGATAATATTAGCAAGTGTTGCTGGAGTAATGATATATGTCTCAATAGATGAGCTACTCCCCGCCGCACGTAGCTATGGCAAACATCACGCATCAATATTCGGGGTTATTGTCGGTATGGGAATTATGGCATTGACGCTAATTTATATGGCATAAAAAAAGGATTGATTTTCAGTCTCACGACGGTAATCAATCCTTTTGTTTTATAGTGAAATAACATACGCTTCTTTATGGATTTCCTAACTTTACCCAGAGAATAAGTTATGACGCGGTGTTATTTTTATAATACTGTGATTTTTTCATCCCATAGAACTCGTTTATCGACATATTTCCCAAAGCGGAGTGCCTCCGTCTAGAGTTGTACCAACACTCAATATATTCAAATATCTTTGTCTCCATCATCTCCTTAGAGAGTAATTTTTTATACTGATATACCAGTTCACACTTTAGAGTCTTGAAGAAACTCTCTGCCACCGCATTGTCCCAACAATTCCCCTTTCGAGAGTTGCTACGAACCATTTTTAGAGTTGCCAGCAGTTTCACAAACTCACCACACGTATACTGCACGCCACGGTCTGAGTGGATCATTATACCCTCCGCAGATCCACCCTTTAGCCTCCTTTTGCATGCCATCTTAAGAGCCGTGATAACCGTATCCTTAGCCCTCATCGTATGGCTAATATGGTAGCCAACAACCTTACGATCATACAGATCTATAATCGTAGTTAGATAGATAAAACCTCCTATTACAGATACATACGTAATATCTGAGACCCAAACTTTATTGGGTTCAGCAGCTGTGAAATTTCGATCCAATAGATTCTCCGCCACATTGTTATTGTGCGATGAATCGGTGGTCACGCGAAACTTAGGTCGATAATACTCGCTTCTAAGTCCCATCTGGTGCATATACTTGGCAACGGTGGTGTGCGAAGCCCCAATATCATGCGATCGCAGCTCGGCAGACAAACGGCGTGAACCATATTGACGGTTGCTCTCATTGAAATACTTTTTAATATCTGCCATCAATAACGCTTTGTGAACCATACGTTTAAGATTCTTACCTGATTTATACTCGTAATATGAAGCAACGCTAACATTTAGCTTGAAAGCCATCTTTTCGACACTAAATCGACCTCTATTTTGATCTATAAAGAGGTATTTTTCTTGTCTACTCGAGCAAAGAAGGCTATTGCTTTTTTTAATATCTCAAGATCTAACTCTTTATCCTTTAATTGTTTGCGCAACTCCTTGATCTCGCGTTGCTCATCGGTAAGGCGTTCGACGCCACGACCCGGAAAGCTATTTTTACCGTAGGTGTCGTAATCGCGACACCACTTACTGAGCTGGCTGCTCGATACCTCTAACTCTCGACTGACGGCATTGATATTACCGCGTTGTTTGCATAGTTTGACCGCCTGCTCCTTGAACGGCTTGTCATAATGTTTTGTCCCCATTCTGCTAAGTTAATGTTTTTTTTATGTCTTAACTTATTCTCTGGGTAAAGTTAGGAAATCCAATCGCCTACGATGTAGGGTTCTCAGCACCATCGTATTTCTCGAAGTGCTACAAAGAGCAGTTTGGGGTCACTCCTACCGAGGTTAGAGATTAGCCGAAGATCTCTCTCAGCTCACTATTGCTTAGCTCTCCAATCCATCTCTCGCCTGTCGAGACGGTCATACTGGCTAGGTGTCGTTTACTCTCGATCATATCATTGATACGCTCCTCGAAGGTATCTTTGGTGATGAAACGATGCACGACAACATTACTCTTTTGACCTATGCGGTAGGCTCGATCGGTCGCTTGTGCCTCTACCGCTGGATTCCACCACAGGTCGTAATGGATGACGTGTGTGGCAGCCGTGAGGTTCAGTCCTGTTCCTGCGGCTTTCAAAGACAATATAAATATCTGATCGTTTTTATTCGTTTGGAAACGCTCGACCATCGTCTCTCGCTCCTTTAAAGAACAACCTCCGTGATAGAATAGTGGACGCACCGAGAGACGATCTTCGATGATCCTCTCCAAAATTGCTCCCATCTCCTTGAACTGCGTGAATATCAACACCTTCTCGCCACTCTGAACGATTGTGTCGACAATATCAAGCAACATCTGCGCCTTTCCAGATAGCTCTGCCGAAAATTCACCATTCTTTATATATAATGCTGGGTGGTTGCAGATCTGTTTGAGGGCTAGAATCATCTGCAAAATTAGCCCCTGACGCTTGAACAATGCCTGCTGTGAGCTATCATCAATATCCTCGATGGCGTTCATTGCGCAGCTCAGAGTCTCCTGATAGATTGCCGACTGCATTGAGGTGAGTCGAGCATATTGGTTCTCCTCGATCTTGTCTGGCAGGTCGGAAATAATCGATTTGTCGCTCTTTAGGCGGCGCAACATAAATGGAGCAGTAATCTTACGAAAACGTGCTACACAATCCATGTCGTTATCTTGTTGAATAGGACGAGAGTACTCAGAGTTAAAACTCTTCACCGTACCCAAGTAGCCTTTATTGGTGAACTCCATTATCGACCAAAACTCCGACAACCTATTCTCAACAGGTGTTCCGCTCATAGCGATATGTGCAGAGGCGGGAATTGAACGCACCGCCTTGCTCTGTGCCGTTACCGCATTTTTGATATTCTGCGCCTCGTCAATCACCACAACTTGCCACTTTTTTCGCTTTAATATATCAGCATCGGAGCGCAAAACCCCATAGCTTGTAAGCATAATATCTGCATCAAAATCGGCAATTTTACGTGATTGACCGTGGTAGATATGGTTTGTGAGGTTGGGTGCAAATCGCTCCAACTCCTTTTGCCAGTTGTAGAGTAGACCCGTTGGGGTGATGATAAGAACCTTTCGTTTAGCGAGCGCACCATCCTCCTTTAACCTCTGAATAAGGGTGATAACCTGCAGAGTCTTACCAAGTCCCATATCGTCCGCAATTATAGAGCCAAAGCCAATGCGCATATTGCGATACATCCACGAGTAGCCTCTCTGCTGATAGGGTCGAAGCTCGGCATTAACTCCCGCAGGCAGCTCAACACTCTCATCATTGGTTAGCTCTCTAATAAGCTCACGCACCTCATCGCTAAGTGTTATTGGCGCACCCTCATACTCCTCGCTCAGTGCAGCTTTGAGTAGTTGCGCTCCGTTGAGCTTACTACCACCCTCCATCGCCTTGCGCAGTCGCTCAATATCTTCAGCATCGACATAGATAAATTGCCCCTTGAATTTGAGCAGTCCTGTAGCTTTGCTTGTGAGCTTTGCGAACTCTGCCCGAGAGATCTTCTCTTTGCCTAATGCGATTTGCCAATTGAAGCTAAGTAGATCATCGAGACGAATAAACGAGGTGTCATTCTGCTCCTTTTTCGTGAGCTTAACACTTGCTTTGGGTCGGATAAGATGTTGTAGCGATTTTGGAAGTATCACTTTAATATCAAGCAACTTAACCGCAGGAATCACCTGCATCAAGATAGGGGTGAACTCCTCAAAAGAGAGTTGTATATCCTCACGAGCCGAGCTGTTGATATAGTCACCAAGCGATGGAATCATAGGTACTAACATCGAGACCGCTTTCAACACCTCGTAACGGATTTTTTCGTGTCTCTGGTCGGTGAGAATTGAGTTTAGAGTATATGTTTCTGGTATTGCCTCGGTGCGATCCTCCACGCCAAGGTGCATTTTAAAGAGATCGCTTTCAGAATCCTCCTCCACAATAAAGAGTGTGCGATACCGACCGCTACTGATCGAGTAGTGATCCAGCCACGCCTTTATTCCACCTGCAATCTCGCTTTCGCCTACACCATCAAAATATTGATGGGAGTTGTAGAAGAACATATTAAGGAAGTCATCCATCCCAAAACGGGAGAGGCGATTTATCAGCTTCGTAATAAAATATGAGGTCAGCAACTCCGCTTGATTCTTCACCAAAATAGGGGTTTTACGACCTTTGAGGTATCCTTCGATAATCTTTGGTGGCATCACCTCTTGCAGCTGTTCGATCGTCTGGCGAACCTCTGCACTGTTATATGCTGGGGTCCAGATTATTCCATATGATTTTACGCTATCTCTTACTATCTGTGGCGTTATTGCACCACGTGAGATAAGGGCGATAGCGGTGTAGAACGACTGATGTAGAGCAAAAATATTAGGTGAGTAATCGGGCAGAAAGTCGCTATTGATTGAGAGCAGAAGTTCAATGAGGTCGTTTATCGAGTAGACTCTTTTATCATCCAGATCCTGCTCTCCGATCATATGATACTTGCCATCATAATCGACAAGTATTGTTGGCGAATAGGTTTTCGGGAGCTTTATATCACTCTGAATACCTAATAGCGTCTCAGCAGAGATCCCCGCCTTTTGAGATCGTCGCACCTTTTTTATGATCGACATAAGGGCAGCTGAATACTTTGTCTTGAAGTTTTGATCTCCACAAAATGTCGGCTTATCAGGCAGAATACTAATCATTGGCTCGGCAATGTCGGGTAGTGAGCTAAGATTAACTCTCTTAGATATTGCAACAATCTCTTTCGCCTCTTTGGGTGTTCTTTTTACAATAAGTGAAGAGAATTCTGGCACCTCAAGAGCTAGCTTCTGCTCTATGACGACACCTCTCTTTTGTATCTCTTTAATTAGGTCGACATTGTGAATCTCAAAGGCTAGGAATGGGTTGTTATCTATCTCGCGACTAATCATATATATCGCCGCAGCTAAGTGCTTGCACGGCACAGCCCAGTCGGGGCAGCTACACTGCATCTTAAAATCTGTCCACCCGTGCGGAAATATCTTCAATCCACAACTGGATGCAATCTCCATTATCGAGGGGTCGAGCTGTCGGTTGAGAAGTCGCGAGATGATGATAGGGTGTTTCAATAGCTCGTTGGTCAGACGCTCAATATCATCCTTGAAAAATGGAGGAATGATAATATTTACCCTGTAGGGGGTGCGTCGGCTTCCTTGCACAGTAGCCGAGATATTGTTTCCCTTGATATTTACACTCCTCACACTACCATTTCGAGCATATGTTGCCCCACGAGGCAGACGGTTCGAATAGTCAATATTATCCAGTGAGCAGAGCCACGCTTCACCCCACCACGTATTTCCAAACTTTTGTGCCATTTATAATTTCAAATTTAAATTCAGGTCAGTATGCCATTGTGGTCACTACGTAAAAACAATATTTAGTAATAACACAGCCCTTTCAACTCCGTTTTGCTCCGCAAGGGAAGCCTATGGAGGGGGCTTTAATACGTTATATTTACTATATTGAGGGGCTGATGAGTACCCTATACCACTCACAAAAGTACACAATTTCTGTTAAAAATCACAACAATTAACCAATCATTTTGATGATGATTTTACTAATGAGATCCCGACTTCGGAGGGTCTCGTCCCACTAAAAGTGGGCAAGGCTTCGATGTGTGACTTTCGAGTTACATATCGACTTTTGCGTAACGGAAGATATACTATAAAATAATAGTGGCTGAAAACCAAATAGTTGCGAACATAACTTAAAAGATAGGTAACGATTTAGAAACGAGCGAGAGTTAGTATTCTGCGTTGTTCTGCATCGCAATCAATGAACAACTTATCAATGGCAAAGGTAGATAAATATCCTGAATTTCCAAAATATGAATACTTCTGCCCACTATCGAATTTTGCATTAGTGTCAATTCTACACTTTATAAATAATTCCAACGCTTGTTGCATCACATTGTACAAAAATGACTATCTTTGTATTAGCAGACTCACTAACAACTATGGGATTCAAGTCATTTTTACAGAAAATAGGACTCCGCAAGGTTGAATCAGATGATAGCCTCGACACCACTACGCAGTCGAGGCAGCACCCTTATGAGTATATTAAACTATTGAAATACAACCAAGATTTTGCCGATTTGTTATGTCGCAATGAGTTTGTTGCGAGACGTAATTATCTGGATTTAGTGAAATCTTATGCGGAGTTATCACAATACTTTGAGGTGCTGGTAAGCAGTGATTCTCTGTAACTACTCACGCCCCTGCAGTTCAGCAACAGCGAGTAAAGCCACAAGCGGATCCTGACCGCACTTTCGGGCTGTCTGCACAATGGATTGGAGT
>JBCQTG010000043.1:0-15652 GCA_047178765.1 Rikenellaceae bacterium
GTTTTGTACCATTACGCCGATCTTTCCCTCGCTATTTACCGCTACATCGATCTCTGTCATCTCGCTATTGCGTAGTGCCATCAGGGTGATTGTCTCGCCCGAATGCTCCTTGAAGATACCTGTAAAGGTGCTATACTCATCATAGTAGTTATTGTTTACGCCTATTATCTGATCCCCCTTTTGAAGTGCAGAGTTAGTCACTACAGAGTCAACGATAAAGGGCATACGTAGAGTGTATAGATCTATATATGCCTTCTCCTTGCGCATATTGAGCAGCTGCTCGAAGGTGATATTGAGTGTTACCCTGTCGCCCCCACGATCAACCAAAACCTCTCTGTCGCCATCGGATAGGATTAACATTGTGCGAATATCGTTAATATCCCCGATCGTCTCGCCATCAATAGCAACAACCTTGTCGCCATCTTTGAACCCCATCTCCTTAGCTGTAGAGTTGAAGTTATACCCCCACGTAGCCTTTTCAGCAGGTAGGTAGGTATCTCCCCACACATAGCTAATGCCAATGTAGATGATGATTGCTCCAACAATATTGAGGATCACACCAGCCAACATCACTACCAATCGCTGCCATGCTGGCTTAGATCTAAACTCATATGGTTGAGGTGGTTGAGCCATCTGCTCCTTATCCATGCTCTCGTCGATCATTCCCGCGATCTTACAGTAACCACCCAGCGGCAGCCAACCCAGACCATATTCGGTATCTCCCCTCTTGATCTTAAAGAGCGAGAACCAAGGGTTAAACATGATATAGAACTTATCAACCCTCATCCCGAAGATTCGAGCTGCGATAAAGTGTCCAAACTCGTGGATACCCACGAGAATTGTAAAGCTGAGTAGGAATTGTGCTACTCTGATTAGTGTTTCCATCTATTGTTTTTTATCTTTATTTTAACACTGTACTACTAATAGGAAAAGGGCTGTTAGTGTGAGTGCAAATCGTAGCCCTAGAGCCTCAGTAATGAGTATAAATGTTGATAGCTGCATATCGGTCTCACCCCTCTCAAGCATCGCTATATACTCCCGTTTCTTGCCGATTTTAGCTGCCAACTCTTTTTGTGTAATACCAGCTGATTTGCGAGCATCTTTCAATATCTCGGCGTAGTACCACGACCTAGATTTGGCATCAAAATCTGTACGATCTATACTCCCCTCAGCACCGTACTTAGCCGAGAGCATCTCATCTACATTTGGTAGTGATGCTAGCTTTGCTGGGTCAACTCTTTTTTTCATAATACAAATGTAATTAATTTATTACATTGATCCAACTCTTTTGTGAATTATTTTAGAGATAGATACTCCGCAGCGATTCTGCGCGCCTCGGTGTTTGCCTCGGCGTAGTCATCTAACGTTGGCTTTGGGGTGAATGTTGCCTTTGAGAGTGTATGTTCAATTGTTTTCACTATATCTAGGTAGCTACATCTGCCCTCTAGAAAGGTGGCTACAGCTATCTCGTTTGCTCCGTTGAGTGTGCATGAAGCGGTACCACCGCGTCTTAATGTCTCGTAGGCGATCTCTAGGGCTGGGTATTTAACCCTATCAACAGCCTCGAAACTCAATGTCGGATGGTCTAAAAAGTTAAACCTCTCATCGGGTCGGTTGGCTCTTTTGGGGAACATCAGAGCCAATGAGATTGGCATGCGCATATCGGGTGTGCCGAGCTGAGCCTTGATAGCTCCATCCTCAAACTCAACCATCGAGTGGATGATCGACTCGCGATGTTGCAGTACCTCAATCTGATCCACCTCGACACCAAACAGCCAATACGCCTCGATAACCTCAAAGCCCTTATTCACAAGTGTCGAGGAGTCGATCGTGATCTTTGCTCCCATGCTCCACTTCGGATGTTTCAGCGCCTGCTCAACTGTGACATTTGCCAACTCCTCCCGCTTAAGATCTCTGAATGAACCCCCGCTACAGGTCAAAATAACCTTGCGGATAGGTGATGACTCACCCATCAGACATTGAAAGATTGCCGAGTGTTCGGAGTCGATCGGGATAATTGGCACCCGCCTCTCGCGAGCTAGTCGCATAACATACTCCCCTCCAACAACCAGACTCTCCTTGTTTGCCAATGCAACCTTCTTCCCCGCCTCGATAGCCGCCACCGTAGGGTGTAGCCCAGCATAGCCAACCAGCGCATTGACAACAACATCTACCGATGTGTTACCCGCAACCTGTCGGATAGCGTCGCTGCCGGCATAGACCTTAATCGGATGGTTGCTAAGTCGTTCACATAGAGGTTGGTATAGCGACTCATCGCCGATGACAACTGTCTCAGCAGCAAACTCAATAGCCTGTTTTGCCAGCTCCTCCCAACCCCTATTTGCAGTGAGTGTATTCACCTCAAACAGATCTCTATTATCTCTGATTATATCGAGGGTCTGACGACCTATAGAGCCTGTCGATCCGAGTAGAGTGACCTGTTGTATCTTATTCTCTTTGTAATTCATATATTGCAGTTAGAAGGTGATAAATCGCTCTGGATCAACGGGGTTGCCTCCGCTCCATAACTCAAAGACTATTGGTGAGCTAACGATCTCGCGCTTACCACTCTTATCCACAATCTCTTCACTATTATAACCAATAACCATCCCCCCTCTAATTGCCTCTCCGCGTTTAACGATTATTTGAGAGAGTCCCGAGTAGAGCGATACCATATTATCAGGGTGCAGAATAGTAACCATATATCCACCCTCAGGAAGCCACCCAGCAAACTGCACAATACCATCTTGTAGTGCTAGGATCTTCTCTCCAGCAGCTGAGGTAATCTCTACGCCAAAGTGTTCACTCGCAATATCAAATCGTTTTGTCACTATACCCTCGATAGGTTTGTTGATGGGTAGACCAGCTAGCACCTCAGCCATGCGTATGTTATATCGCCCCTCGCCCTCCATCTCTCTGCGCAGTATGCTATCAGCTCTATTTGGTTGGACAAGATCACTACCCTCTCTGTTCCCTTTGATCTCAATATCGCGATCGATCTTCACCAGTTTGCCATCCATGATAAGTGCGACATTCTGGCTATATAGCATCATGTCATCTATAACCCTCTCCAATGAGTCGAGTCGGATTATACTATTTATAAACTCCTCACGACTACGTAGGGCATCACTCCTATAGCCCGGAATGTACTCTAGAATGGGGGAGTAGCTAACAACGGTAATTACTAATGAGAGTACAATTAGGGTAAACATCATGAAAGATGATAATATCTTTGATGGCGAGATATGGGTATACCACACCTCTCTATTATTTTTTGTATTTCGTAGCGATAGTCGATGGCGACGGAAAATGTCTCTCCACTCAATCTTATATTTATCCTTTGTTGACATTACACCTCTCTATTTTTAGCAAAAATACATCAAATTTCTGAAATTTAAGACTATTCAATGAAAAAAATGCTTTTGCCACCATCACTCTACTCTCTTTAGCTTTTTTTATCTACCTCTCTTGTTCTGTGCATTGATCCTTATACTCTTGTGGAAGTACTCCATACTCCTTTTTGAAACATTCGCGGAAGTAGCGCAGATCGTTAAAGCCAACATCATAGGTTACATCGGCTATTGTGTAGCGTGTAGTGCGTAGCAGTTGTGCAGCACGGCGTAGTTTGATGGTGCGAATAAGTGCATTTGCAGTCATTCCTATCAGTGACTTAAGTTTCTTATTTAACACCAAGGCGGTGACACCCATTTCGCTACATAGATCACTTACAACTAAGTTTGGATTGTGTATATTATCCTCAATATACCTCACTAGTCGATTGATGAACTCATTATCTGTCGAGGTGATATTGTGGTCGTCATAATCAAATAGTGAAGTGCTTTTCGATTCACTCTGTTCGTTTGTTGGTGTAGCATACTTCAGCGCTAGCTTTTGCCTATTATTGAGTAGCGTAGCGACCATCTCGCGTAGCACCTCATTGTTGAATGGTTTAGCGCAGTAGGCGTCAGCAGAGTTGCGTAGACCAGCTACCATATCATCGGCAGTAGCCTTTGCCGAGAGTAGGATAACCGGGATGTGTGAGGTCACAGTGTCGTTCTTGAGTCTATCACATAGCTCTAGACCATCCATCTGTGGCATCATAACATCTGAGATGATAATATCGGGAACAACTCTGCGTGCAGTATCTAGACCATCTACTCCATTCTCAGCCATTAGTACTCTATAGCTATGGTCGAAGAGTGTGTGTAGAAGATGTAGTAGATCGATATTGTCATCTATAATGAGTAGGGTAGGTTGTTCATCATCTGCTCTCTCCTCCTCTCTACATGCGTTGATAAATGTACTTGGATTGCTCTGAATCAAATTGTCAACACCTCTCTCACCCTCTATTGGTGACTCCCCTTTTGGTAGGCTAAAGTAGAATGTTGTCCCCTCGCCCTCGATAGAGTCAAACCATATCTCTCCGCCATGAAGAGAGACAATACTCTTCGAGAGGTAGAGACCTACACCTGTCCCTCCAACCTCCTTCGATGACTCTGTGGCGCTGCTGAAGAACCTCTTGAAGATGTGAGGTTGTTTATGTTCAGGTACACCATGTCCATTATCTTGAACCGAGAGGATTACGCTCTGCTCACTCTCGGTGATCGACATAGTTATCTCTCCTCCTGAGGGGGTATGTTTTATGGCGTTTGAGACGAGATTATAGATCACCTGCTCTATCAGATAGGGATCATACTCAATATTAACCTCCTCAATTGAGTTTTGAAAGCATAGCCTTAGCCCACGCTGATCGCTCCAAAATTTAAACTGATCGAAGAGTCCACGAGCAAGGTGTATAAACTCCCCGCTGCTTTTGCAGAGCCTTAGCTCCCCACTCTCCTGTTTAGTATAGCTCAGGAACTCATTTATTAGGCGCATGAGCGAGTTGCCATTATGGCTCATTACCCTAACCATATCGCTCCATCTTTTGTTGCTAATGAGATCACTATCTGAGCTTAACTCCTGAAGAGGGGAGAGGATAAGTGTAAGAGGTGTGCGGAATTCGTGAGATATATTTGTGAAGAATCGTGTGCGGACCTCCAGCAGCTCATTCATCTTCTCCCTCTCCATTTGCGCCAGAGCCATAGTGTTGCGTCGCTCCATAGTGTCGTGAGCGTAGGTGATGATAATCATGCCAATCATCAGTAATACAACGGCATAGATGATATAGGCATACCACGATGCCCAGAATGGAGGGGTGATGACTATTGGGATAGAGAGTGTTGTGTCACTCCATATACCATCGCTGTTCGATACACGTAATGCAAAGGTGTAACGTCCGGGGGGGAGGTTGACAAATGAGGCTACGCGTACACCTTCAGGGGTGGTGATCCACTCTCTATTGTACCCCTCAAGACAGAACTTATATCTATTCATCTCGGGGTTTAAGTAGTGTAGAGCAGCAAATTTAATTGTTATACTATTTTGATTATAATTAAGTTTATACCCCTCGCTACCTTGTAGTCCAGTGGGGATAACACTCTCCAAAGCTCGTTCATCATAGATCGAACGGTTATTAATCATTAGGTCGGTGATTACACCCTTTGCGGCTATGCTGTCTTGGCGTATGTCGTTGGGTTTGAAGAAGTTGAATCCGGCTACTCCTCCAAATAGAATAGTTCCATCGCTCAGTTGTGTCGATGATAGCTCATTGAACTCATAGTTCTGAAGCCCACTATTCATATTATACTTGGTTATACTCACCCCTTTGTTCTCACCTCTAGCTATGGAGTGTTGCGCTGTGGTGGAGTACCTTACTCTGTTGACTCCTCTATTTGTTGATACCCACAGATCACCCTCTCTATCCTCGACTATCGCTTTGATAGTGTTATTTGATAGACCATCGCGATGGGTGATATTCATCACCTCATATACTCCGCTGGTAGTGGAACGTAGTCGATAGAGACCATGTCCCATTGTCCCATACCAAATATCCCCTTTACTACTCTCAATAATTGGTATCGTGTAGCGATTACCCGCCTCAGAGTTGTTGAGGATAGATGTGACTGCGGGGTAGTTACTTAGTCGTTCGCTCGACTCGATCATAGATACTCCGCGCTCTGAGCAGATCCACAGATTACCGTGGCTATCAAGCATTAGGTTGCGTAGAAGCGTTGAGGGGAGGTTGTCATTTACACTTAGCTCTAATGAGCTACTATCCTTTAGGTTGTAGCGTATGAGTCCGCGATTATATGACGCCATCCAAAGATACTCACCATCGGCAAGAATCTTTCTTATCATGGGTGTATTAAAGGCAACGTCAAATGTAGTTGGGTTAGATCGATGAGAGCTATAGACACGATTGTGACAGGCGAAATATATCTTATCATCGTAGGGTGAGTAGTCGATCGTATGTATCGTGTTCCTATCTAGGTAGCTGGTTGCTCCGCTACTCTGTGTGAGGCTGTCAAGTAGGAACAGACCACTACCCTCGGTGCCGATAAATGTGCGCCCATCATCTAGGCTATATATTGGAAATATATGGTTGTTGCCTAGTCCAGAGATGGTGGAGAAGGGTTTGTTATCTCTCTCATATCTGCGCATTCCCTCCTTGCTGAAACCAATCCACACCCCTCTATTGTGGTCAGAGGTGATTGTGTGTGAGGTGAAGTCGCTATATTCATCTACCTGCTGTGTGCCGTAGAAACTTTCACGTCGAGGGGCGTAATTCGAGGTGTAGACTCCGCTCTTTGTGGTGAACCACATCGTCTGCCCAACAAAATGAATATAGATGGGATTGGAGTTAAATTCGTGTTTAATAACCCTCTTTGTACGTGTGTTGAACGAGACGAATGAGTTGTGAGATGAGATAAATAGAATCTCTCCCTTTGCCTCTATATCTATAACTGAGGGAATGCGCGATCGTGACTCAATAAGATTAAATCTATCCTCCTTAAAGTCAAACAGGTAGACACCTCTATTTGTCCCGGCATATATCTTTGACGGAGTAGTTGTAAGGGTGGTTATTGAGATCTTTTCGTTACTGCCTATATCGTAGCTGCGAAAGCGTGTTATTTGCTCTCTCTCATTGTTATATCTAATCTTAATGATCGTTCCATTGCGACTATCAATTGCTAGTATATCACCATTTGGCGCTATACATAGATTGCGCGCTGAGTGAATGTAGGGGAGGGTGTTGTCGCTAAGCTCACTATAGTGACGAAACTGCTCCCTATTACGTTCAAAGATGAATAGCCCCTTGTCGGCTGTGCCAATCCATATATTTGACCACTTATCCTCAGTGATTGAGAGAATTAGGTTACTCTGCATGCCTAGATCAGGCGTGGTGAAGATTCTAAACTCATACCCATCATAGCGACATAATCCATCGTTGGTCGCAATCCATAGAAATCCATAGGAGTCTTGGACAATGCTCTTTACATCATTCTGACTCAGACCATCGATGGTTGTGATACTCTTCGTTGTGTATCTCGTATTGGCGTAGCTTGATGTAGCCGCAATGAAGAGTAGGAGTATAAGTATAATCTTTCGCATGGTAGCCTAATCAAGGTTAATTGCTACGAAGATAACGAATTTAGTCGAATTTCTGCTATATAAACATAAAAAAAGTTAGGAGATTACCACCTAACTTTTTTTATGTATGTTGAGATTTAGAATCTGTTATAATATCCTAAACTCTAACTCAACTTGTTAATTAGTTCTTCTTTTTCTTTGCTGACTTCTCAGGTGTTCCATACAGATCATCTGTATTGTGGATAACACTCTTTGTCTTACCTGCCATTTTAGCTGCTGCTGCAGTTGTCAATGTCTTCTCAGAGATCAACTTGCCATCAACATACAACTTAACGTCATTAACATCATCCTTTGTTGGGATCTCAAACTTCACGTATGTTGTTGAGTGTGGCTTAAGTGTAACCTTCTGGCTCTCAGTTGAACTGTTGCTTGTACACTTAACATTAACAACCTCAGTGTTGCCGGTTGTGTTGCTGATATACTGCTCAACTACAACTGTTGTGTCGTTTACAATGTCACCCTGAATATCTCCATAAACAACTCCAGTGTAGTTGATCTTGAATGCGTGTGCATAATCAGATGGCTTAACCTTAGGATAGATGATCTTAAGACCCTTATCGCTATAGCTCCACTCGATCTTCTCCTTTGAACCTACTAGCTCAACAGAGTTAACCTTGATGTTCTTTCCGTAAGCTGGTGCAAGTGCCTTGATTGTAACCTCAGCGCCGCTCTCCCAATCAAGAGTAAGTGCATATAGAGTATCTCCGTTGTGTGTAAAACGTACATCCTGTGGAGTGTATGCTGTTGCAACACGGTCAGTCATATAACCAGATGTTCCCTCAGTAACACCCTCGCCCCAACGTACCCAGTGGCGTGTGTTGTAGATAGCCTCACCGTTAACCTCAAGCCATGCTCCTAGGTCGCGCAATACAGACTCCTGCTCAGGTGTGATTGTTCCCTCCATCTTAGGTCCAACGTTAAGCAACAAGTTACCATTCTTACTTACAATATCGATAAAGTCATCAACAACCTGATCTGGCTTCTTGTTAACCTCATCTGGAGTGTAGCTCCAAGACTTGTTACCAACTGATGTATCTGTCTGCCATGCATAGTGGCGGATACGGTCGCTCTTTCCACGCTCGATGTCAAACACCTGAATGTTGTCACCAAAACCAGTCTTAGTATTTACAACAACCTCCTTACCCCAATCAAGAGCTGAGTTGTAGTAGTATGCCATAAACTTGTAGAATGTAGGCTGGAATGGGTACTTACCAACTGTCCAGTCGAACCAGATAAGCTCAGGCTGGTACATGTCGATCAACTCATACATGTGTAGTAGCCACTGCTCGCGAGACTCCTCGTTTGATCCCTCATAGCGACCATACTCTGGGGTCATTCCCTTACCCTCTGGACGCTCGATACGCTGTCCGTACAATGTACAATCTGTATCACGAACATCTGATGGGAACTTCATTCCCTCGTTGTAGAACCATGGGTTCTCAGCACGGTGTGATGACAATCCGAAGATCATACCCTCATCTCTAACCGCCTTAGCCAACTCACCTACGAAGTCCTTGTGTGGTCCCATATCTACTGAGTTCCACTCGTTCCATGCACTGTCATACATTGAGAATCCATCGTGATGCTCCGCTACTGGCACTACATACTTTGCTCCTGAAGCCTTGAAGATCTCAGCCCACTCAGTAGCGTCGAACTTTGGTGCTTGGAACATTGGGATGAAATCCTTGTATCCAAACTCAGTCACAGGACCAAACTTCTCAACGTGGTGTTTGTAGATCTTGCTGTTCTCAGTGTACATCCAACGAGCATACCACTCGCTACCATATGCTGGTACTGCATATACTCCGTAGTGGATGAAGATTCCCAACTTTGAATCAGAGAACCACTCTGGAATAGTGTAGTTCTGTGCAATCGATGCTGAATCTGGCTGGAACACATTTGTACCCTTTGGTGACGCCGTAGTGCTGATGTCTGGGTAGTAGCTCGAACCGCACGATGCCAATGTTGCAGCAGCTGCGATTGCCAATGAGCCAATCATTAATTTTGCTTTCATTCGTTTTATTTTATTTAGTTGATATGTTTTTTATTTAGAGGTTATGGCACTCAAACCTTCTACTACTCTTCGCTCAGCATGACACTCCACGGAATCTTTAAAATTTCGCCGCCTTGCAACACTCTATTTTGGTACTACTGCGTAGTCTGGTACATCGATGCACACACGTGGCTTGCCTGTTCCGCGTGCATACTTAAGCTGTACATCACACTCTTTGCGCATCTTATCTAACACCTCTTTGTACTGTGGATTACCAATCAAGTTAGTTGACTCGATAGGATCGTTCTTCAGGTTGTAAAGCTCCTCATATACTGGCTCTTCGCCATTCAAGCGTGCATCAACAAAGATACGATATGTCACAACATCTGTAAGGTTTGTTTTGTAGATTGTATTGGCAGGAAGTCCCATCGCCTTGATTGCTGCCATCTTCTCATTTGCTGATGTTGTCTCATTCTTATAGTAGCGGATATACTTCCACTCCTTATCCTGAACAGACTCACAACGAGGGTTTCCAAAATGTGTTGACCACAAGTTCTCAGTGAACAAGAAGTCGCGAACACTCTCCTTCTCACCCTTAAGAAGTGGACGTAGGCTCTCTCCCTGATATGTCTTTGGAGACTCCAATTGTGCATAGTCCAAGATCGTCTGTGGTATGTCAATTGTCATTACCAACTCATTGTTATTCTCCTTTACTGCCGATTTAGGTAGGCGTGGATCGTAGATGAGGAATGGTACATGAGTACAGATCTCATAACACAATGACTTACCTCCCAAACCATACTCACCGTTGAAAATACCATGGTCTGCAGTGAAGATGATAATTGTATTCTTGTCTAGCTTCTGGCGCTTCAACTCAGCCATCAACTTACCAACCAAGATGTCAATTCCCGTTACAGCCTCCATCTCGCGGATGTTCAACTCGCGTAGATCCTCAACATTATCAACATAGTCGTAGATATTCTGACGATCTTCAGCGCGAAGCACATCAGCTGGCAACTTCGGAGTTACAATATCTTTGCGTGCGATATAGTTTGGTGGAAGTGGTATATCCTGATCGCGGTATAGAGTACGATAGATCTCAGGGTCGCTCTCTAACATCTTCATGCTCTTAGTTCCATTACCGTGTGGTAGGTTGAAACATAGGTTGAGGAAGAATGGCTGATCCTCTGGACGTCCATCCAAGAAGTGTACAGCACCCTTTAGATTGCGTTCATTGGGGCTAAGGAAGTCCATTACACCCTCCTCCAAAACTTCGACCTGAGTATCAGCTGTCGCCCCCTTAAAGATCTTGTGTTTGGTCTTTGGGTAGAACGACAGGTGTTCATGTCCCCCATACCAGTAGTCGTATGATTTATCCATCAAACCGCTCTTGTAGCCAGTCTCTCCAATTGGCGTGTGGTTCTTTCCAACATAACCAGTGTAGTAGCCTCCGCGACGAAGAACATTTGGATAGCAATCATCCCACGCCTCAGGACTCAAAGCTGTTCCTGAGTTGAAGTTCACCCCGTGAGCGCGCTCAAATTGTCCTGTCAAGATACAAGTTCTACTAGGTGTAGAGATTGCCGAGCTAACGTGTGCATTGGTAAAGAATACACCCTCCTTAGCCAACTTATCGATATTTGGGGTCTGCACCAATGGGTGACCGGTGCAGCCTAATAGGGTATAGGGTTGGTCATCTGTAAGGATAAAGATGATGTTAGGACGATCGGTGCTAGTTGCCTTAGCGCTTGCGCTAACTGCACCTCCGACAGCTGCTGCTGAGGCGAGGATCATCAAACTGTTTTTGCTTCTCATTATATATATATATTAATAGGTATGGTTTATTTCTTCTTTGGTGTAGGTGCTGGAGTGTAGTCAAGGGTAATAACATTCACCCTTGGCGCACCTGTTCCTCTAGCATATCGCAATTGGTTGTCACACTCCTCACGCATCTTCTCTAGTAGAGATGCGTTGTAGTTGTTCGTAATTAGATTGACTGCCTCATAGGGATCATCTTTGATGTTGTACAACTCCTCATATACTGGCTCCTCGCCTGTATTCAATCTAGAGTTGGCATATCTGCGGTAGTCAAATAGACTTCGGTATGTCTTGTCAACAACGTAGACTCCATTTGCTGCTAGCCCCATCTCTTTTATCACCTCCTGTTGGTGAAGTGATGACTGATTGGTGTTTTTATAGTAGCGGATATACTTCCACTCCTTATTCTGTACCGACTCGCAATATGGGTTTCCGAACGATGTTGACCATAGGTTCTCTGTGAAGAGATAGTCGCGCACACTCTCTTTCTCGCCATTAAGCATTGGGATTAAGCTCTCTCCTTGGTAGGTCTTTGGTGCCTCTAACCCTGCATAGTCAAGTATACTCTTTGAAATGTCAATTGTTAGGACTAGCTCATCGTTATCTACTCCGCGTTGACTCTTTGGTGCGCGAGGGTCGTAGACAATCATTGGGATCTTTGTGCATATCTCATAGCATAGAGCCTTACCGCCTAATCCATACTCACCCTTGAAGATTCCGTGGTCTGAGGCGAAGATGATAATTGTGTTTTTGTCCAATCCCTGCTTCTTAAGCTCTGCGACTAGCTTGCCAACTAGCTTATCTATTCCTGTAACTGCTTGGTACTCACGTATCACTCTCTCTTTTAGTAGCTCGGGGGTGTCGACATAGTTGTATCCAACCTGTCTATTCTCAACCTGCAAAACATCTGCGGGTAGCTTTGGTGCTACTATGTCTGCCTTTGCAACATAGTTCTTAGGTAGTGGAATGTCAATATCTCGATATTTACTCTTGTATAGCTCTGGGTCGCTATCCAATTGACGCATTGTGCTTGTACTCGCTGCATGCGGGAGATTAAAGCAGACATTCAAAAAGAAAGGCTTGTCTGTTGGGCGACTATCAAGGAAGTGGACCGCCCCCTCTAGGTTGCGTTCATTAGGGTTCAGGAAGTCCTGAACACCCTCCTCAAGAATTTCAACCTGAGTGTCGTTTTTCGCGCCTTTGTAGATTGGGTGTCTATTTTTTGGATAGAAGAGGATGTGGTCATGGCTAGCATACCAGTAGTCGAAAGAGTTGTCAATGATGCCTGTCTCGTAGCTCTTCTCTCCAATTGGAGTGTGGTTCTTTCCAATATAACCAGTGTAGTATCCTCCTCTGCGAAGAACCATTGGGTAGCAATCCTCCCACGCCTCGCGGCTTAGTGCTGTTCCTGAGTTGAAGTTCACTCCGTGCGAGCGCTCAAACTGACCAGTTAGAATACATGTTCTGCTGGGTGTTGAGATTGCTGAGCTAACGTGTGCATTGTGGAATAAAACGCCCTCAGCGGCTAACTTGTCGATGTTGGGTGTCTCAACAATCGGGTTGCCAGTGCAGCCTAAATAGTCATATCGCTGATCGTCTGTAAGGATGAATATGATGTTTGGGCGAGTCTCTGTACTCTCTGCCGCAGCTACCCTTGTTGCAGTTGCTGCAACAGCTATAGCGCCAATGGTTAATGTTCTTACTCTCATTCGTTTGCCAGTTTTTGGTTGTTCCCGAACAACAAAGATAATACTTTTTTTTAGATTTGCAAAATATTAGGGTTTAGAGTTGCCTGTTTCTGCTACTCATTTTATAGCTTTTGGGTTTGATTTTTTATCAAGATTGGGGTGTTGTGTGGGTGTGTAGTTTAATACAGATTTATATTGATTTGCGCAATAGACTTTTTTATTACATTTCGGTTAAAAAGTTTGGTTTTATTAATTAAATTTAATATCTTTGCTCACAATGTTATCGCTTTATATCCATATTCCGTTTTGCCGAAAGGTTTGTGGCTACTGTGATTTCTTTCGCTCTGCCGACCACAGGGCAATGGAGAGGGTGCTTGAAGTAATGTTGGATGAGATTGAGCAGCGGTGTGGCGATAGTGAGGAGCCTTTTTTCGATAAAAGGTTAAAATCAATCTATTTTGGTGGTGGAACCCCATCGTTGCTGAGTTGTGTGCAGTTAGCACGGTTTATGGAGAGGATAGATCATTTTTTTGATCTGAGTATGCTTGAAGAGACCACGCTAGAGGCTAATCCGGATGATCTGAACCTAGAGTATTTGAGAGGGTTGAGAGAGTTGGGATTCAATAGGCTGAGTCTAGGGGTGCAATCGTTCGACGATGAGTTGTTGCAGTTTATGGGGCGAAGGCATTCGGCTGCTGATGCAGTGAATGCGATCGAGAGTGCGCGTAGAGTGGGTTTTGATAATATTGCTATCGATTTGATATATGGGGTCGATGGCTTTGGTCATAGATTGAGAAGCACGCTTCAAAGGGCGAATGAGTGTGATGTAGAGCATATTGCAGCCTATCATCTAACCATTGAGCCGGGAACGAGGTTTGGAAAGATGGTTGAGAGAGGGGCGATGAGGGTGGTTGATGAGTCGGTGAGTGAGAGTGAGTTCATTATGGTTAGAGAGGCGCTGGTGAAGGGGGGATTTGAACACTATGAGGTCTCTAACTTTGCTCAGTTGGGGCGTAGGTCGATTCATAACTCAAATTATTGGAGTGGTGAGGATTATATTGGGATAGGAGCCGGGGCGCATTCATTTGTCAATGGAGTTAGACGCTGGGCAGTGGAGTCGTTAGTGGGGTATATCAGTGGGGGTGAACAGCGGTATGGTAGTGAGCGGTTGACCTTGGAACAGAGGCGTAATGAGATGGTGATGTTGTCGTTGAGGCGTGTAGAGGGGTTGGAGCTTGGACGATTTGAGAGTATGTTTGGAGTGGGTGAAGTAGGGCGGTTGATGGAGGATGCTGAGCGATTTTTGCGAGTGGGAGATTTGGTGGTTGATGGGGATAGAATAAAAATACCTGCGGAGAGATTTTTGCTCTCTGATATGATTATAGAGGCTCTCTTCAGTTTGGGAGAGTAGGGTTTTATCGAACTCTTGTTGTTGTTAATGTTGTTGTGGAGGGTTCGATTAGTGGGTGTGGTACTAATTATAATTAAAATAAGAAGTGTTTTATGAGTGATTCAAAAAATGGACTGGATTATCTATTTGAGGTAAGCTGGGAGGTGTGTAACAAGGTGGGAGGAATCCATACGGTGTTGGCGACAAAGGCTAAGACGGTGGTCTCTGCGATAGGGGATAACTATATAGTTATTGGTCCCGACCTAATGAGAGATGGTGGTGTGAATGCTGAGTTTGTAGAGGACAAGGAGCTGCTACGTAACTGGCGCATGTCGCTAAGCAACGATGGTATTCGTGCAAAGATTGGTCGCTGGAAGGTTCAGGGAAGCCCAATCGCTGTGTTGGTTGATTACACTACTCTCTTTGCTACAAAGGATGAGGTGTTGAAGGAGATGTGGAATGAGTATGGCGTTGATTCACTCACTGGAGAGTGGGACTATATTGAGTCTATTCTCTTTGGTCGTGCAGCTGGAATGGTTATCAAATCATTTGCAGATCACTTCTGCTCGCCAACAGCTAAGATCGCTGCTCACTTCCATGAGTGGATGACCGCTTCGGGAGGACTATTCTTACATACGCACTCACCATATGTAGCGACTCTGTTCACTACTCATGCTACCGTTACAGGACGTTGTATCGCCGGTAACGGTCTGCCTTTATATAAGAATATGGGTGAGTATAACTCTGATGAGTTGGCTCGTCAGTTTAACGTTATGGCTAAGCACTCAATTGAGAAGGCTGCAGCTAAGAACCTCGATGCTTTCCTTACCGTTAGTGATCTTACGGCTGATGAGTGTCGTATAATGTTGGGTCGCGATGTTGACATCGTAACACCTAACGGATTTGAGGATGACTTTGTATGGAGTGCAGCTATATTGACAAAGAAGCGCAAGGCTGCTCGCACTAAGATGATCTCTGTTGCTGAGACTCTGCTCGATTATAAATTTAACCACGAGCCATTGATTATCGGTACTAGCGGTCGCTATGAGTATCGTAACAAGGGTATCGATCTCTTCTTGGAGTCTTTGAAGGCTTTGGCGGCTAACCCAACGTTGGATCGCGAGATACTTGCTTACATCACTGTTCCTGCGGGAGATAAAGGTGCGCGTAAGGATCTAATGGCTAAGTTGGAGGACTCTAGCGTAGAGCTTGATATGGGTGTTAACAGAC
>JBCQTG010000044.1:0-15388 GCA_047178765.1 Rikenellaceae bacterium
CACCGAAAAGCAGTAGCTTCTCGGTGAGTGTAGTCTTACCACCATCGGGGTGTGCAATCACGGCAAATGTTCGCCTTCTTAAAATCTCCTCCTGTTGCGTCATTACTATATTTTGCCCAAATCCTCATTGCTTAATACTCGAATACCCTTATCCGCTGCCACCGCCAACGCCTTATCAAGGTCGTTGACTCTCATTATCAGCACCGCACTATGTTGATCCGCAAAGCAATACATATACTCTACAACGATACCCTCAGAGGCAAAACCCTTCAACTCCTTATAGAAAGTGTTTGCCGATGAGTCGCACAAGATAGCCATCACCTCGCTACGGCTACAACTCTTACTGGCAGCTCTGAGCAGCGTGTAAGCCCTCTCGTTATCGCTAGTCACCATACGAAGTATTCCGAACTCCGTAGTGTCAGAGACCGTAGATGCCAAGATACGAATATCTGCACCGCTCAAAATATCCATCACCTCATAGAGGCTTCCTATCTTATTCTCTAAGAAGATCGATAGTTGATTCAATTTAACTCCCATAGCTCCCTATTTTTGTCGTTTATCAATTACTCTCACAGCTTTACCCGGTCCTTGAGGTAGCGATCCTAGACCCAAGAGTTTTACCTTTGGTGTAACCAAAATCTCATCTCTCAATGTTCGGGTGATCGAACGTGTTAGCTCCTGTAGATCACCGTAGTTATCGGTCTGTAGATCTCCGCTCAACTCCACCTCGATGATAATATCATCGTTGATTCCAACAGTCTCGATGGTGATAAGGTAATTTGCACCCACCTGATCGAACTGCATAAGGATCTTCTCAATCTGCATTGGGAAGATATTCACACCCTTAACGATGAACATATCGTCACTACGCCCCTTGAATCTATCTATTCGGCGGTGTGTACGTCCACATGGACACTCACCAACCATAATACGGGTAAGGTCGCGTGTACGGTAGCGGATAAGTGGCATCGCCTCCCTATCAAGAGTTGTCAATACCAACTCACCAATCTCACCATCGGGTAGTGGCTCCAGTGTCTCAGGGTCGATAATCTCCATGATATATGAATCCTCCCAGAGGTGCAGACCATTCTGCTCAGTACACTCAAAGGCTACTCCGGGACCACTCATCTCCGACATTCCAAAGCAGTTGTAAGCCTTGACACCCAACAACTCCTCGATCTTGCGACGCTGCTCCTCGGTGTGAGGCTCAGCACCTATAATCAACCTTTCCAACTTAGTATCCTTGCGTGGATCGATACCCAACTCCGCAAAGACCTCCGCAAGGCGCGAGGCGTAGCTAGGTATAGCGTGCATCGATGTTGTGCCGAAGTCGGTGACAAACTTAATCTGTCGAGGTGAGTTTCCAGCCGCCGCAGGGACAGTCAAAGCACCCAACCACTCAGCACCATTCTGCATTCCCAAACCTCCGGTGAACATTCCATATCCAGAGGTATTTTGGAACACATCGGTTTTGCGCATGCCGATCATATACATACATCTCGCAACTCTATTTGCCCAGATGTCAATATCCTTCTGAGTGTGGCAGATCACCGTTGGGTTTCCTGTCGTTCCGCTCGAAGAGTGGAGACGTACCACCTCGCTATTATCCACAGCGTTGAGTCCAAAGGGGTATGAATCACGTAGGTCTGCCTTAACTGTAAAGGGCAATTTGCGTAGATCATCGATCGATGAGAATGTACTCTCGTCAATATCCTTTAGTGTCTTTCCGTAGAAAGGAGACTTTTTAGCCTGTGTAACTGTCTCTTTGAGCCTTTGAACTTGTAGTTTTTCGAGATCCTCGCGGCTCATCGTCTCGATCTCGGGTTGAAAATATATGCTCTCCATTTTTTGGTTATTGATTTTAAAATTTCTCTAAGTTTTTCGGGTCGAAGCTATAGTACTCCTCGGGGGTGAGCTTCGACATTGCAGCGACATCATTCGCCTCAACATACCCCACCTCTGCAGCGTAGCTCTCCCACTCAGCCAACAGCTCCTTTTTGATCTCTGGATGAATCTTCGTAAGATCATTCATCTCAGCCAGATCCTCTTTAAGGTTAAAGAGGCTCCAATTCACCCCATCGCCACCATTAGCGGGTGAGTTAACCATCGCCTTCCAGTAACCCTTGATAACCGATTTGCATCCATCAATCTCAAAACATACCACATCACTCTCTCCGCGAATATCAACACCCAGAGGATCGATCACTCGTCCATAAAGAGGTGCTAGCTCTCGACCTGCAAAGCTATACTCCACACCTGCCTGAGCAAGGATCGTTGGGACAATATCAGCTACATGGATCAGACTCTCGCTATCGATCATCGATCTATTAAATGCTCCTCCGGCGATAATGAGCGGAGTGCAGTTACCACCCTCATTCATCGTCTCCTTATAGCCCGAGAATGGATTGTTTGAGACACACGCCCACGCCTTGCCCTGAGCAATAAATGAGTCTGGATTTCCATAGTTCTCAATCGAGTTGTTGTAGTTCTTCGACATATAATCTCCGCCATTTCCGGGATACTCATCACTACGTTTAGAATTCGCTCCGTTATCAGATATAACAAAGATAAGGGTATCATCATAGCGTCCTGACCTCTTCAATCCATCGATAATCTGACCTATGCTATAGTCGAGATAGTCGATCATCGCGGCGTAGATCTCCATTGTTCGAGCCTGCTCACGCTGCTGCTCTGCAGTTAGATCCTCCCACCTAGCCTCGATAGGGTAGAATGGTGTTGAGGCGGGGATAAGACCCAACTCGATCTGTCGCTGATGGCGAGCCTTGCGGATCGCATCATAACCCTTGTCGTAGACCCCCTTATATTTATCACTCCACTCCTCGATGATATGTAGAGGGTCGTGAGGTGCTGTCATTGAGATATAACCAAATATCGGCTGATCCTTTGGTGCATTCTCAATATAGTTTAGCGCATGCTCTGTATAGCTACGTGTAGAGTAGAAATCATCTGGCAGCTTATCCAATATCTTGCCATCTTCACGGTAGAAAGTCACAGGAACCTCATAGTCAAAGAGCGCAAAAGCATTAGAAAAGTGCGATGCGCCACCAGCTAACATTGTAAAGCTCTTGTCGAAACCTCTTGCACTAGGGCATGTCTCATCCTTAGCACCCAAGTGCCACTTACCGACCATAAAGGTGTGGTATCCACTCTGCTCTTTCAATATCTCCGCAACGGTTGCAACTCGATTATTTAACGCACCCTCATAACCCGGCTGTAGGTATTGTGATGTTGTTGCCGTTGGGGGCATAGCACCAATACCATTGAGATGGTTATCAACACCTGTCATCAACATCGAACGTGTCGCAGCACTCAACGATGAGGCGTGAAAACGGGTATAACGAGTACCCTGTTTAGCCAACATGTCGATATTGGGGGTCTCTATTTCACCTCCAAAAGAGGATAGATCAGAGTATCCCATATCATCAATGGCTATTATAAGCACATTTTTTTTTGCGTTCTGCTCCGTTGCCGTAGTGCAGCCGCTGCATAGGGCAACACCTCCGAGTAGGAGTGTAGATGATATAGTTTTCATGCGTAATATATTTTGGTTTTAATTATTACGGTTTTGAGATTGCGGATCAAGTCCGCAATGACGGGGGGGGAAGGGGGGGGAGTCAAAAGAACTTGCGAGATACTTCGCTACGCTCAGCATGACAGACTCTAGCTAACCTCGCCTCCCCGCCAGTAAAATCAAATAGAGTGATGAGTTTTGGGGCTTCGCAGAGGCATAAAAGCGCAGCGTACTTTAGTACGTGAGCATTTTATGACTCTGGGAAGTGCCAAAAATCGCGCTCTATTTGGTTTTACGACTACGGACGAAGCACTCTATTGTGTTCTCTAGCAGGCAGGTGATCGTCATCGGACCTACTCCTCCCGGAACTGGGGTGATAACACTTGCTATCTCCTTTGCTGGTGCATAGTCGACATCGCCACACAACTTTCCAGTCTCAGGATCGCGGTTGACACCAACATCGATAACTACCGCACCCGGCTTAATCATATCTGCCTTGAGGAACTTCGCACGTCCGATAGCGACGATCAAAATATCTGCTCCGCGAGTCACATCGCCCAAGTTCTGTGTACGTGAGTGGGCAACAGTAACCGTTGCATTCTCATCCAACAACAACTTCGAGATTGGCAATCCAACGATATTGCTACGTCCCAAGACAACGGCGCTCTTACCCGAGATCTCCACACCTGCCGACTTCATCATCTTGATGATTCCCTTAGGTGTACATGGAAGGGTACACTCCTGCTTCAACCACAACGACGCTACATTGAGTGGGTGGAAACCATCTACATCCTTACTCTTCTCTATCGCTGCAATGATCTTATCTGAGTCGATATGTTTTGGTAGAGGCAACTGAACGAGTATTCCATCGACAGTGTCGTCACTATTCAGTTCATCGATAATTGTCAAAAGCTCCGCCTCGCTAATTGTATCCTCCTTGCGGATAGTGGTATTTTTGATACCCACCTCAGCCGATGCCTTAGCCTTTCCTGTAACATACGAGACACTACCGGGATCCTCACCAACCAACACCACAACCAAGTGTGGCACACGTCCGTATGCTCCCTCAAATGTTGCGACCTGAGCCGCCATGTCGGCTTTCAACTCTGCTGAAAGCTCCTTTCCGCTAACTACTATTGCCATATTATTTTTATTCTATCTGTCATGCTGACAGAGGGATTATTTTATTGCTTGATGTCCAATATCTGAGCGATAGAATAGATCATCGCACTCGATCTTCGCTATATCTGCCATTGCCGCCTCGCGAGCCGCCTTGAGGCTCTCACCTTGACCAACAACGATCATCACACGACCGCCATTAGTGACAATATCAGAACCCTGCTTAGCTGTACCCATATGGTAGACCTTTGAGCTAACCTTGTCAAGACCCTTAATCACAGCACCCTTATTATATGCACCCGGGTAGCCCTTAGCAGCCAACACAACACCTATCGTCGCTGAGTTATTCCACTCGATCTCGCAGCTCTCGCCATCTGCCAGCGCGCAGAAGATCTCATAGATGTCACTCTTCATACGTGGTAGAACGATCTCTGTCTCGGGGTCTCCAAAGCGAGCGTTGAACTCAATAACCTTGATTCCGTTGCTAGTCTTAACCAATCCACCATACAAGATTCCTGTGAATGGTGTACCCTCAGCGATCATCGCCTTAGCAGTTGGCAACATGATATTGTCAAAGGCATACTTTAAATCCTCTTCGCTAATCATCGGCACTGGTGAGTATGCACCCATACCACCTGTGTTTGGTCCTTTGTCACCATCGAAAGCCCTCTTATGATCCTGCGATAGGGGCATTGGGTAGAGCCTGTCCTTGTCAACAAAGCACAAGAATGAGAACTCGGGACCATCTAAGAAGTCCTCGATAACCACCTTGCCCTTACCAAATTTATCATCTAGGAGCATATCTTTCAACGCCTCCTCAGCCTCCTCGTAGCTCTGTGCAATCACAACACCCTTACCAGCAGCCAATCCATCATACTTCAACACCGCAGGTAGATCGCCCTTGCGAACATATGCCACCGCAGCATCGTAATCCTCAAATGTCTGGAATGCAGCCGTTGGGATCTCATACTTTTTCATCAACTCCTTAGCAAACTCCTTGCTCGACTCGATCTGTGCCGCCGCCTGAGTAGGACCAAAGATCCTCAGACCCGCCCTTTTAAAGCAGTCAACAACACCCGCAGCCAACGCCACCTCGGGACCTACAACGGTAAGTGCCAGATCCTTATCTAAAGCAAACTCACAAAGAGCCTCAACATCGGTCTCCTTAATATTAACACACTCAGCGATCTTTGCAATACCTGCATTTCCCGGTGCGCAGTAGACCTTCGAGACCTCGTCCGAACGCTTCAGAGCATCGACAATCGCATGCTCGCGACCTCCGCTACCTATTACTAGTACTTTTTCCATGATTCTAGTGCTTGAAATGTCTCATATTAGTAAACATCATGGTGATTCCTTTCGCGTTCGCCATCTTGATTGAATCCTCGTCTCTAACACTTCCGCCGGGCTGAACAATCGCCGTCACGCCATACTCCGCAGCCATAGCTACAGAGTCGTCGAATGGGAAGAATCCATCTGATGCCAAGACAATACCCTCAGTGATTCCATTTGCATGTGCCTGTTTCAAGGCGATCTGAGCCGATCCAACACGGTTCATCTGACCAGCGCCTACACCGATCGTCTTACCATCCTTAACCGCTACAATAGCGTTCGACTTAACATGTTTAACAACTCTCCAACCGAAGTCCAAGTCACTCAACTGCTGCTCTGTAGGCTTCAACTCCGTTACACACATCGCCTCTGTAACTGTCGCTGTAGTTGTATCGAGCTGCTGAACCAACATTCCGCCATTAACGCTAACATACTGATTCTGAACAGCATCCGATGCAGTCATATCAACCTGCAATAGGCGCAAATTCTTCTTTGTGCAGAGAACATCCAAAGCCCCCTGAGTAAACTCAGGTGCCATGATAATCTCCAAGAAGATTGGCTTCATCATCTCAGCAACCTCAGCTGTAACCACCTGATTAGTAGCTACAATACCTCCGAAGATAGATACAGTATCCGCCTCATATGCATTTGTCCAAGCCTCAACAACATCCTTTCCAACACCCGCTCCACATGGGTTCATGTGCTTCAAACCAACGCAGAATGGCTGCGCACCGAACTCACGAACGATGTTCAATGCTGCGTTAGCATCCTGAATATTATTATATGACAACTCCTTGCCATTCAACTGCTTAGCATGAGCCAATGAGAAAGCCACACTCTCCTCAGTAGCGAAGAATTTAGCCGACTGGTGTGGATTCTCACCATAACGCAACGACTGCACCAAGTCATACTCCAAGAACAACTTCTCGCCTAGACCAGCCTTCTCGCGCATAAATCCAGCGATCATCGTATCGTACTCAGCGGTGTGGGTAAACGCCTTAGCCATCAACTTAAAGCGAGTCTCTCTCTGAGTATCACCCTCAGCCTTGATCTCCTCAACGATCTGAGCATAGTCCGCAGGGTCGCAAACAACAGTCACATCTGCGAAGTTCTTAGCTGCACTACGCAACATCGATGGACCACCGATGTCGATATTCTCGATTGCATCCGCCAACACCACATTTGGATTTGAGATTGTCGATTTGAATGGATAGAGGTTAACACAAACCATATCGATAAACTCGATATTGTTCTCCTTCAAAGCAGCCAAGTGGCTCTCATCATCTCTACGCGCCAAAAGACCACCATGCACATTTGGGTGCAATGTCTTTACACGACCATCGCAGATCTCTGGGAAACCAGTGACATCACTGATATTAATTACATCTACACCGCTATCGGCAAGAAGTTTCATCGTTCCGCCTGTTGCGATAATCTCCCAGCCCAACGAAACCAAATCCTTTGCAAACTCTACAACGCCGCTCTTATCGCTAACGCTGACTAACGCTCTCTTACTCATATTTTTAACTATTTATCTCAATTAATACCGCTCTCAAAGCCCTAACATAGAGCTGATGCTCAATAGTGTGAACCATCGCCTCCAACTCATCAATATCACGACCATCATATCTAAACGCCTCCTGATCGACCACAGCACCACCATCCAACTCCTCATTAACAAAGTGGATAGTCGCTCCATAGTACTTAACCCCGTAGTTAAACGCCTGAGGAATCGCATTGATCCCCTTAAAGGCTGGCAACAACGAGGGGTGGATATTCAAAATCCTATCGGGGTAGGCTGTCAAAATCACATCGGTCAAGATACGCATATAGCCCGCCAAGCAGATAAACTCCACCTGACACTGCTCCAACCTATCCAATATCGCCTGCTCATACTCCGCCTTGCTCCCAAAACTCTTTGGGGAGAGTACTAGAGTCTCGATACCCAATCTATTTGCCCTCTCAATAACACCCGCTCCCGGCTTATCACACACCATCAACGCCACCTCAGCATCGACCTCTCCACTCTGACACGCCGCAGCGATAGCCTCGAAGTTGCTTCCCGAACCGCTAGCAAAGATCGCCAATCGAGTACGCTCATTGAGCTGATCGCCCATGTCGATCACCCTCTCTAAATCCAACTCCATAACTAGATAATATCTACGGCACCCGCCTTGTCGGTGATCTTTCCGATCACACTTGCTCTCTCGCCCATGCTCTCCAAGATCTCGATCGCCTTAGCAGCATCTGCCTCATCGAGGGCGATAACCATTCCAACACCCATATTGAAGATGTTGAACATCTCGCGGTGCGAAACACCACCCTTAGCCTCCAAGAACTTAAAGATTGGTAGGATCTCCCATGATCCCTCCGTGATCTCAAGACCCATCTCCTCGGTCAAGATACGTGGGATATTCTCATCGAAACCACCACCTGTGATGTGGCTAATTCCGTGAACATCAACATTTTTGATCACCTCCAACACCTGCTTTACATAGATCTTTGTTGGGGTCAACAACACCTCACCCAAGCTCTTATCACCCAACTCAGGGTAGCTCTGCATAAGCTCTGCACCAGCATCGCTAACGATCTTGCGAACCAACGAAAAACCATTTGAGTGGACTCCGCTCGATGCGATTCCAACCAATACATCGCCGATCTTAACCTTTGAGCCATCGATCAACTGAGCCTTCTCAACAGCTCCACAAGTGAATCCAGCAATGTCATACTCGCCATCGCTATACATTCCTGGCATCTCGGCAGTCTCGCCACCGATCAATGCACAACCACTCTGGCGGCAACCATCAGCGATACCCGCTACAATAGCCTCGATAACCGCTGGATCGTTCTTACCAACAGCGATATAGTCCAAGAAATACAATGGCTCAGCACCCTGTGCCAAGACATCATTAACACACATCGCAACGGCATCGATACCTATTGTATCGTGTTTGTCGAGTGCAAAGGCGATCTTGAGCTTTGTACCCACACCATCTGTTCCGCTAACCAAAACTGGCTGCTTATAGTTGAGTGCCGATAGATCGAACATTCCACCGAATGCTCCGATATTTCCCATTGCTCCGATGCGTGCAGTGCTTGCAACGTGCTTCTTAATTCTGCGTACTGACTCGTAGCCAGCCTCTAGGTTTACACCCGCTTTTTCGTAACTTTGTGCCATTATATTATTTTTTTATCTTCTCAATTCCATACAAATTCGTTGGGTAGTTACCCGAAAAACAGGCTGTGCAGAGCGATCCTCTGCCTCCCGCTTTGAAGAGCAGATCATGCTGCAAGAACGACAATGAATCCGCCTCGATATACTCGCGTGCCGACTCGCAACTCATTCTGTGCGACAAAAGTTCCTCAGTACTCGATGTATCAACTCCGTAGTAGCACGAATATTTATACTCGGGGCTAGCGATACGAACATGAACCTCAGTCGCTCCCGCCTCTTTCAACATCCTCACAATCCTCTTCGAGGTCGTTCCGCGAACAATAGAGTCATCGATCAAAGCTACTCTCTTGCCCTTGACAATTCCCCTCACAGCCGATAGTTTCATCCTCACACCCTTCTCGCGAAGTGCCTGTGATGGCTGGATAAATGTTCTACCTATATATTTATTCTTTATCAATCCCATCTCGTAGGGCAATCCAGCCTCCTCAGCATAGCCCATCGCAGCACTCAAACTAGAGTCGGGAACACCAACGACAATATCCACATCAGCAGGTGCTGAGTGCCACAACAATTTTCCTGACTCTTTGCGGAAAGTATGTACATTGCAACCCTCAATATCTGAATCGGGGCGAGCAAAATAGACATACTCCATCGCGCACATATGGTATCTTTTGAACTGTGAGTAGAGTGTCGAACGAAGCCCCTTGCGAAGGTCAACAGAGACGATCTCGCCAGGTTCAACATCTCTAATATACTCCGCTCCAACAACATCCAAAGCGCAGGTCTCAGAGCTAAAGACATAGCCATCACCCAACTTACCGATACTCAACGGACGTAAACCATATTTATCCCTACAGGCGTAGATTCTATTCTCGGTCATAATCAAAAACGAGAATGCACCCTCGATCATATTGAGTGCATCGACAATTGAGTCGATACGCTGCAAAGTCCTCTTGCTCTTCTTTATCAAGTGCGCCAACACCTCACTATCCGATGACGACTGAAACAGACTTCCTCTATTCTCCAAGTAGTTCCTCAGATCCTCTGCATTAACAATATTACCGTTATGCGCCATTGCGAAATCACCTGTTTTGTGGTGGAATACAAAGGGTTGGATATTCTCCACCTGATTACCACCTGTAGTTGAGTATCTCACATGACCTATAGCACTACTACCCTTTAGTGGTTTTAAGTTGGTCTCATTAAAAACCTCTGTCACCAACCCCTCACCACGGCGACGACACATCACACCATAATCATCGGCAGAGACAATTCCACAACTCTCCTGTCCACGGTGTTGCAACGCATGCAATCCATAGTATGTTATGCTCGCTGCATCCTCAACTCCAAAGACTCCAAAGACTCCACACTCCTCGTGAATACCATTATCAAACGGATCTTTATGATCTATACCCATCTCTCTCAAAATAAATTATTGTTCGTGACCAAGGGGGCGATCAAGCACCTTTGGTCTTTTGCTGGTTTCTGAGTAGTTCTGAGTAATACTGAGTAGGACTGAGAATCTACTCAGTATTACTCAGCTCTACTCAGAATTACTCAGCAAAACTCTACAACTTCTCTAGGCGAGCAAGAATCTCCTCATAAGCCTCGCGAACTCTACCCAAGTCGCGGCGGAAACGATCCTTATCCAACTTCTCGTTGGTATTCTTATCCCACAAACGGCAAGTATCTGGTGACACCTCGTCAGCCAAAACGATCTCGCCCGATGCTGTGCGTCCAAACTCGATCTTGAAATCTACCAATGTGATATTCATCTTATCGAACATCGCTGTCAAGACATCGTTGATCTGAGCGGTCATCTTATAGACTACATCCAACTCCTCATAGCTCAACGCTCCCAAAGCCACAGCGTGGTGGTCGTTGATAAGTGGATCACCTAGATCATCATTTTTATAACAGATGTCATAGATTGTGTTTGAAGGCTTTGTACCCTCCTCAATTCCCAACCTCTGAGCCATCGATCCAGCGATGATATTACGAACGATTACCTCGATTGGGATGATCTCAACACGCAAACAAACCTGATCGCGGTCGTTGATAGTCTCTACGTAGTGGGTCTTAACACCTGCTTTCTGTAGCTGCTCGAAGATCAATGTCGAGATGGCGTTATTCAACACACCCTTATTCTCGATTGTCGCCTTCTTCACATTGTTGAATGCTGTTGCAGCATCCTTGTAGTGGATGATGATCTTATCATCCTCATCTGTCAAAAACACCTGCTTTGCCTTGCCCTCGTAGAGCATCTCCTTCTGTTGCATAATATTGATTTTAAATTATTATTTTCTAAAGTACTTAATTGCGTTTGCGAAGATCTCCTGATCTTTATTACCCGAGATATTCTTAAATAGGTTCTGCTCAAATCGCTCTGTATGACCCATCTTACCAAGGATTCGTCCATCCGCGCTGATGATTCCCTCGATTGCGTAGCTCGAACCGTTAGGGTTGTGAGGTGTTGCCGTAGCGATAGCACCCCTGCCATCAACATATTGGAATGCCACCTGACCATTGGTAAATAGCTGGTCCGCTAGCTCCTCGCTGACAACGAACTTACCCTCTCCGTGGCTCACCGCGATAGCATGCTCCTCACCGAGAGTGAAGCTCGACAACCATGGTGAGTTTGTCGTTGAGACCCTTGTCGTTACAATCTGTGAAATATGTCGGTTGATATTATTTCTAAACAACGTTGGCGACTCAACTGTTAGCTGACCCAGACGACCATAAGGCAACAATCCCGACTTAACCAACGCCTGAAAACCGTTACAGATACCCAAGATCAGACCCTCGCGATCGATCAACCTATGTATAGCTGCTGTCACCTTAGCGTTGTTCAACACCGTAGCGATAAACTTACCACTTCCATCTGGCTCATCACCGCTAGAGAATCCTCCGCTCAAGACAAAGATATTACATCCATCGATCATCTCTACCATCTTCTCAATCGACTCAAAGACCATCTCGCTAGTCAAGTTGGCAAATACCGATGTGGTTACCGTAGCTCCCGCTCTAGCGAACTGCTTAGCTGTATCGTAGTCACAGTTTGTTCCGGGGAATACTGGGAGGTATGCCACTGGATTCTCGATCGCCTCACCCGAGTATGAAACCACCTTAGCCTCTGGAGTCGATGTTTTAACCACTGCATCGCTCACTGCATTATCTGGATAGACCGTTGCAAACCTCTCTGTATTAGCTTTGTATAGCTCCTCGATAGAGACTGCAACACCATTGAAGATCACACTTCCGCAGTCGCATGTTGATCCAATCTTCTCAGCGTATGGGTTCTCAATAGCAGCCGTAGCCTCAACAACGATCGAACCATAGTTGTAGCTAAACAACTCCGCCTCACCTATATTTATATTGGCACAGATCTCATTTCCAAACGACATCTTAGCCACCGCCTCAGCAAGACCTCCGAAACCAACGGCATAACCAGAGATAATCTTACCCTCAGCGATCAGCTCGCTAACCATACCCCACATCTCAGCCAAAGCATCGGTATCAGGCATTCCATTACCAAGTGGAGTGTGTCTAAATATATATAGGTCATTGCCCGCCGCCTTAAACTCTGGCGAGATCACCGCACGAGCATCAACCGTAGTGACACCAAACGACATCAACATAGGTGGCACATTTATATCGTGGAACGTACCGCTCATAGAGTCCTTACCACCGATAGATGGCAACTTCAACTCACACTGCATCTTCAACGCTCCAAGCAGAGCAGCCAACGGCTTACCCCAGCTCTCCACGCTAGACATACGCTCGAAATACTCCTGATAAGAGAATCGCATACCCTCAAATCTCGCACCCGCAGCAACGACCTTAGCACACGCCTCAATCACCGAGTAGGCAGCACCATGGTAGGGACTCCACTCCGAGATAAAGGGGTTGTAACCGTGAGCCATCATACTCGCGGTGTTTGTAAATCCATTTGTTGGCAGCTTCTGAACAGAGACCTGAGTCTCTGAGTTCTGAGTCTTACCACCAAAAGGCATCAAGACTGTAGAGAGTCCGATCGTAGAGTCGAACATCTCGATCATACCCTTCTGGCAAACCACATTATCATCCATCATATTGTTGATAAGGCGCGCCTTAAGATCCTCACCCTCAACCACTCTAGCGAATGGGTCGCGCTCCTCAACAGCTGCAATAACCGCCTCTGCGTAGTGTGGCGCACCTGCTGAGTCGATAAAGTCTCTGCGAAGATCTACAATCAGCTCATCACCAATAAACATCCTCATTCTGCTAAGATCGGTTACATCGGCAACATGGATAGCCTCCAAATTCTCCTCGTAGCAGTACTTTGCAAACTCCTCTCTATCTTTAGCCTCGACAACCACCGACATACGCTCCTGAGACTCGCTAATTGCGATCTCTGTAGAGTTCAATCCGCTATATTTAGTAGGTACACGATCCAAGTAAATATCCAATCCATCGGTCAACTCACCGATAGCAACACTCACTCCACCTGCACCAAAGTCATTCGACTTCTTGATTAGTCTGGTCACCTCAGGACGGCGGAACAACCTTGCGATCTTTCTCTCCTCAGGGGCATTACCCTTCTGAACCTCACTGCTACATGTCTCCAACGACTCTGTAGTATGCTCCTTCGATGATCCCGTAGCACCACCGACACCATCTCTACCTGTCCTACCGCCAAACATCAAGACAATATCACCAGCCACTGGCGACTCTCTGCGAACAGCATCCGCCTTGACAGCACCACAAACCGCACCAACCTCCAATCGCTTAGCGACATAATTTGGATGGTAGATCTCACGCAAATGTGTAGTAGCTAGACCCATCTGGTTTCCATAGCTCGAATAGCCATCTGCCGCCTTACGAGAGATGATCTGCTGTGGCAGCTTACCCTCCATAGTCTCCGAAACTGGCTTATATATATCCCCCGCTCCCGTAACACGCATCGCCTGATAGACATATGCACGTCCAGACAATGGGTCGCGAATAGCACCTCCCAAACAAGTCGATGCACCTCCGAAAGGCTCGATCTCCGTTGGGTGGTTATGTGTCTCATTCTTAAACTGTAACAACCACTTCTCGCTCACTCCGTCAACATCTACATCGACAAAGATTGAGCATGCGTTATTCTCCTCACTCACCTCCATATCCTCTAGATAGCCCTCCTTACGTAGGTATCTAGCACCGATCGTAGCCAACTCCATCAAACACAATGGCTTCTCTGTACGACCCAACCTCTCACGGATAGTCAACACACCATCGATCTGAGCATCTATATCAGCCTTGATAAAGCTCTCCGCAACCTCGATCTGCGTAAGCTCCGATGTGAATGTTGTGTGGCGACAGTGGTCACTCCAATATGTATCCAAGATTCTAAGCTCAGTCTCCGAAGGGTCTCTACCCTCCTCATTGAAGTATCTGCGCACCTCGCCAAGATCCTCAGCGCTCATCGCCAACCCCATCTTCTTGCAGTATGGTGCCAACTCCTCATCGCTCAACTCCCTGATCTCGCTCAATATAGCCACTGGCGTAGGTACAGCCCTCTCAGCATCGCTGAGCTTGCTCATATCCTTCTCTCTCGACTCTACGGCGTTGATGCAGTAGCTCTTGATCCTCTCAATATCGGCATCTGCCACCGCTGCATCGAGAAGCAAAATCTTTCCCGAACGGATCCTAACATCAGCCTCAGGGTCGATCAACTTAACACAATCGACAGCCGATGCCGCCCTCTGGTCAAACTGTCCCGGGAGGAACTCGATAGCGATCATCTTCGCCTCACCGACCCCCAACTCACTGCTCACCCTATCGGTGACGATCTCTCCAAAGACGCCATATTTAGCCGACTCCAAAAGCTCCTCACTAAAACCAAAAAGGTCGTAGACGCAGATATAGCGCAACGATCCAATCGACAACTCCAAATTTGTGTTCAACTCCGAGCGCAACGACTCCGCCTCAACGCGAAACTGCTCCCTCTTCTCTACATAGATGCGAAAACTACTCATTTCTATCCTTTATTCTCAATTAAATTCTAATCACTAAATCGGCTCTGCCACTTGTCAATGTACTCAGACTCCGTAAGACCCACAAAGGTTATATGCCCCATCTTGCGACCCGGCTTACACTCCTCTTTTCCATATAGATGAACATAGCAATTGGGGTGGTTCTCCTCAGCAATAGCCTTTGCAACCTCGAAATCCTCTCCCAATATATTCTTCATTATTACACTCTCAGCA
>JBCQTG010000045.1:0-15145 GCA_047178765.1 Rikenellaceae bacterium
CGGCGTGACCGGGGGTGTCGATAATGTTTATCTTATAATCTTTGTATCTCACCGAGACATTCTTCGAGAGGATGGTGATTCCGCGCTCGCGCTCAAGGTCGTTATTATCTAGTATCAGCTCTCCACTCCCCTGTTGCGAGTTGTCGCGTAGGAGGTTTCCCGCCAAGATCATCTTATCCACTAGTGTTGTCTTGCCATGGTCGACGTGGGCGATGATGGCGATGTTTCGTAATTTTTGCATCTAATTATCTATAATTTCGGGCAAAGGTAGTGATATTAATTCTAAAATTAGTAACTTAGCCACTGATTTTTTACTGCGTAACCATTTTATAATGTAATATAGTGGTGGCATGACAGAGTGGATACCATTTATAAAGAGTGGGTACCATTTATAAAATGATATGATTATAGAGTATAAGGCATACGAGAGTTTAGAGCTGCTCAACGAGGAGGAGAGGGGTTTGGTGGAGTCTGCACGCAGGGCGGCAGCCGACTCACACTCGCCCTATTCGCGCTTCTCGGTGGGTGCAGCTATCAAGCTGGCTAATGGCGAGATGGTTGGTGGCTTCAATATCGAGAGTGAGGTCTTTCCTGCGGGGATATGCGCTGAGAGAGCTGCCCTTACTCGCGCTGCTGTGGAGTACCCTAATGTGGCTGTTGAGGCGATCGCTGTAACATCAATATCTACCGAGTCGGAGTGCTACCCCTGCGGGTTGTGTCGGCAGACTCTGCTGGATGTCGAGCGTCGTCAAGGCTCTAAAATCAAGATAATTATGGCGGGTGAGCATAGTGCAACAGTTGTTGAATCGGCTCAGACTCTGCTCCCATTCACCTTTAATCTATAGAGTTGTGTTTCAATCGAGTGATATAATATATGAGGACAACCACCTGTTGGTGGTGAACAAACGTTGTGGTGATCTGGTGCAACCCGACCCTAATGGAACTTCAGCTTTGGAGGATCAGATCAAGGAGTTTATAAAGGTGCGAGATGGTAAGCCGGGGGCGGTATACCTAGGTGTCGTTCACCGTATTGACCGACCTGTGAGTGGGGTAGTACTCTTTGCCAAGAGTTCAAAGGCGCTTGTTAGACTTAACGAGAAGATCCGCAATAAGGAGATAAAGAAGAGATATTGGGCTATTGTAGAGACCGCGCCAAATAACGGTGGTGAGTGGGTTGAGCTACGCCACTACATCTCGCGTAACACCAAAAACAACACCTCGCGAGCAACAAACAAGGAGCTGCCAAATAGTAAGGAGGCGCGATTGAGATATAGGGTTGCGGTGGGTAGCGACAACTACACCCTGCTAGAGGTGGAGCTAATAACGGGTAGACACCACCAGATACGCGCACAGCTATCAGCTATAGGCTCACCGATAAAGGGTGATCTTAAGTATGGAGCTAAGCGCTCGAACCCCGATGGGGGGATCTCGCTCCACTCGCGAGAGATGATCTTCAACCACCCAACGACAAAGGAGGAGTGTAGCGTGGTGGCACCAGTGCCGAATGATAACCTTTGGAACTACTTTGAAAAGAACCTAAAAATATAACAGATATGAAAATTGTAACAATGGGCGAGATTCTTCTTCGCCTCTCAACACCCGGCAACCGCCGATTTGTTCAGTCAGACACATTTGATATTGTCTATGGCGGTGGCGAGGCTAATGTTGCTGTTAGCTGCGCCAATTATGGACATGATGCCTACTTTGTCTCTAAGCTACCTACTCACGAGATTGGGCAGTCGGCTGTCAACTCACTGCGTAAGTTTGGGGTTAAGACCGATTTTATCGCTCGTGGAGGTGATAGAGTGGGAATCTACTTCCTAGAGACAGGTGCTTCGATGCGCCCATCAAAGGTTATCTACGACCGCGCACGATCATCAATCGCTGAGGCTACGGTAGCAGATTTTGACTTCGATGCAATCATGGAGGGTGCTTCATGGTTTCACTGGTCGGGTATAACACCTGCCCTCTCGGCAGAGTCGGCAGAGTTGACTAAGCTCGCCTGCGAGGCTGCTAAGCGCCATGGGGTTACGGTGTCGGTGGATCTTAACTTTCGTAAGAAGCTCTGGACTAAGGAGCAGGCACAGAGTGTTATGCGTCCGCTGATGGAGTATGTTGATGTGTGTATAGGTAATGAGGAGGATGCTGAGCTTTGTCTAGGATTTAAGCCCGATGCAGATGTTGAGGGTGGTCACACCGATGCTGAGGGTTACAAGGGTATCTTCGAGCAGATGGCTAGGGCGTTTGGCTTTAAGTATGTTGTCTCTACCCTTCGTGAGTCATTCTCAGCGACACACAACGGCTGGAAGGCGATGATATATAATGGTGAGGAGTTCTATACATCACGTAGATATGACATCGAGCCAATCATCGACCGTGTAGGTGGTGGCGACTCATTCTCAGGCGGTATAATCCATGGTCTACTAACTAAGCCCAATCAGGCGGAGGCATTGGAGTTTGCCGTTGCAGCATCGGCACTGAAGCATACGATTAATGGCGATGCTAACCTAGTCTCTTTGGAGGAGGTCGAGGCGTTGGTCGGTGGCGACTCTAGCGGACGTGTTCAACGATAATAGTTAATTATTAAAAAGATATGGCAAGATTCACAAAGATGCAGGTGCTAAGCGCAATGCAGTCAACTGGTATGGTTCCAGTATTTTATCATAGTGATGCTGAGGTGGCAAAGCAGGTCCTTAAGGCGTGTTATGATGGTGGGGTGAGAGTTTTTGAGTTCACCAATAGAGGTGACTTCGCGAGCGAGGTCTTTATCCAACTTATTAAATATGCTGCTAAGGAGTGTCCCGAGATGATCCTAGGTATCGGCTCGATTGTCGATGCTCCAACCGCAGCTCTATATATGCAGTATGGTGCAAACTTCATTGTTGGTCCATACCTCAATGGTGAGGTGGCAAAGGTGTGCAATCGCCACCTAGTCCCCTATACGCCGGGTTGTGGCTCAGTTACTGAGATCGGCTATGCTCAGGAGCTAGGGTGCGATTTGACGAAGGTTTTTCCTGCGGGAAATGTAGGTGGTCCATCCTTTGTCAAGAATGTTAAGGCTCCGCTACCATGGTCGAATATCATGGCTACAGGCGCTGTAGAGCCTACTGAGGCTAACCTTACGGAGTGGATCAAGGCGGGTGTGATGTGTGTAGGTATGGGTTCACAACTCTTCCCCGGTGACAAGGTCAAGAGCGGCGACTGGGCTTATATCACCGAGAAGTGCAGCTTTGCACTTGGTGTGATTGCTGCTTTGAGGTAAATCGTCTAGGGCTGCGAGGGGATTTTTCCAAAAAATCCCCTCGCGCTCCCCTTAAAGGTTTTGGGAGATGCTTTGCATCTCTGTACTTTGCATAATTCGCAAATTTTGTGTAAATTTGCATCCGAAATAAAAATAGAATAATATATGGCTCTACAATGTGGAATTGTTGGTCTACCTAACGTTGGTAAATCAACCCTTTTCAACTGCTTGTCAAACGCTAAGGCACAGGCGGCTAACTTCCCCTTCTGTACTATCGAACCCAATGTGGGTGTTATCACCGTTCCTGATGAGAGGTTGGTGAAGCTGGCGCTGATAGATAAACCTAAGAAGATCGTCCCTACGACAATTGAGATTGTCGATATTGCTGGTCTGGTAAAGGGTGCATCGAAGGGTGAGGGTCTGGGAAATAAGTTCCTTGCCAATATCCGTAATACCAACGCTATTATCCATGTGTTGCGCTGTTTCGAGGATTCAAATATCACCCATGTCGATGGCTCGGTAGATCCAGTTCGTGATAAGGGTGTTATCGATACTGAGTTGCAGTTGAAGGATTTGGAGACTGTAGAGTCGAGGATCTCGAAGTGCCAGAAGCAGGCTGCTGCGGGGGATAAGATCGCTAAGCGTATGCACCAGATTCTTATGGAGTATAAGGCGGTGTTGGAGAGGGGCGAGAGCGCTCGTACTGTTCAGCTTGACAAGGAGGATTATAAGATTGTTGCCGATCTCAATCTGCTTACAGATAAGCCGGTTCTCTATCTTTGTAATGTTGAGGAGGCGTCGGCAGCGACAGGAAACAGACATAGCGATGCTGTTAAGGCGGCGGTAGCGAATGAGAATGCTGAGGTTTTGGTTGTTGCTACAGCTGCTGAGGCAGATATTGCTGAGTTGGAGACCCCCGAGGAGAGGGCTATGTTTTTGGAGGATTTGGGATTGGAGGAGTCAGGTGTTGCTAGACTTATCAAAGCGGCATATAAATTGCTTGATCTACAGACATATTTCACTACGGGAGTTCAGGAGACACATGCGTGGACATTCACAAGGGGTATGAAAGCGCCACAGTGTGCAGCGGTTATTCACACCGATTTTGAGAGGGGCTTTATCCGTGCCGAGGTGATTAAGTATGATGACTATATTGAGTTAGGTAGCGAAAGGGCATGTCGCGATGCAGGGCGCATAGGTGTTGAGGGCAAGGAGTATGTTTTTCAAGATGGAGACATAGCCCACTTCCTATTCAATGTCTAGGAAATAGGAGAAACAAAGTTTCTCCAGCTCCGCGGGGAGTACCCCGCCGCTGCCCGCGCAGGGCAGCCCCAGACGACCGCCCTCACTCAATAAAAAATCGCATTGAGGGCGGTGGGTTCAAAGAACCCATTTAACCTGAGGTTAAGAGTAGAAATAAAAAATAAATATGAGAGATATAAGAGTTCGTTTTGCACCAAGTCCAACGGGTGCGTTGCATATCGGAGGTGTCCGCACGGCACTATACAACTACCTATTTGCCAAAAAGCTAGGCGGAAAGATGATCCTACGTATCGAGGATACCGACTCGCAGCGCTTTGTTGAGGGTGCCGAGGAGTATATCATCGAGTCACTCAATTGGGCGGGAATCAACTTTGATGAGGGTGTTGGTATAGGTGGCGACCATGCGCCATACCGCCAGAGCGAGCGTCGTGAGATCTACTGGAGATATGCACAGCAACTTGTAGAGAGTGGCTGGGCATACTACGCATTCGACACTGCGGAGCAGCTCGATACACTACGTAAGGAGGCGGAGGCTAACGGAGGTGCGTTCTCTTATAACCACGCTATTCGCGAGTCTTTGGAGACATCGTTGAGGCTAAGCAGCGAAGAGGTGGAGCAGCGTATAGCGGCTGGTGAGCAGTGGGTTATACGATTCAAAATGCCCGCTAATGAGGTGATTGAGATGAGCGACCTTATACGTGGTGAGGTGAGTGTAAATAGCTCGACACTAGATGATAAGGTGTTGTATAAGTCGGCTGACAAGCTGCCCACATACCACCTAGCAAATATCGTCGATGACTACCTTATGGAGATCTCGCACGTTATCAGAGGTGAGGAGTGGTTACCATCGCTTCCCCTCCACGTGATGCTCTATCGCGCCTTTGAGTGGAGTGATAGGCAGCCAGAATTTGCGCACCTGCCACTACTTCTCAAACCTACTGGTGGAGGTAAGCTGTCGAAGCGTGACGGTGATAAATTGGGATTCCCTGTATTCCCGCTACGTTGGCAACCAGCTGAGGGCGAGGCGAGTAGAGGCTACCGCGAGGATGGATATATTAACAATGCATTTATAAATATGTTGGCGCTGCTAGGGTGGAACCCCGGAACAGAGCAGGAGATATTCACCATGGAGGAGCTGATCGAGGCGTTCTCTTTGGATAGGGTCTCAAAGAGCGGTGCGCGCTTCCAGCCAGATAAGGCTAAGTGGTTCAATGCTCAGTGGATAGGTAGGATGGGCGCTGAGGAGCTAGCCCCTTTGGTGCAGCCATATATGCGTGAGGCGGGTATCGAGGCGAGCGATGAGCTTGTTGGTAGGGCTGCCGAGATCATGCGTTCAAGAGCTGTCCTTTTGGGTGACTTTGTAGGGTTAATAAACTTCTTCTTTGTTGCACCTACGGAGTATGATGCTAAGCAGAGTAAGAAGTATTGGAAGGGTGATAACCCTCGTATGCTGAGTGAGTTGCGCGAGGTATTGGCAGGGATAGAGGATTTCTCACTCTCAAATACCGAGGCGATTGTCGGAGCATGGATAGCTGAAAAGGGCTACGGTATGGGGCAGGTGATGAATACCCTTCGTCTGGCTCTTGTCGGTGCAGGTAAGGGTCCCGGAATGTATGATGTTACGGAGTTTATCGGTCGCGAGGAGTCTTTGAGACGTATAGATAGCTTGATTGCAAACCTAGCAGCAGCAGAGTAATGGAGATCGAGCAGTACCTCTACGAACTTACCGACTCGGGTGAGGCGATCATCGCCTATAAGATGGTGAGTGAAAGTGGCTCTGTAGAGCTGTGTAATATGGGGGCATCAATACTTAGCTATAGTATTGGTGGTGTTGAGATAGCCTCAGGGCAGGCTGTGCGATCGCTTACCAACCCAACGCCAACAGCGGAGAAGAGCTTAGCTGAGAGGATATGGAATAGCTGGGTCGAGGGGAATAGGGTTATTATGTCAACCGTGGAGCAGATCGGGGAGCTGAGTCTAACCATTGAGCTGGTCTTTGATTACGATGATGATAACACCCTTGAGATCACCTATCAGGCGATAGCTGATGGTGAGCTGTTGGTTGATCTAACACACCTATTTACACTCGATATGGGAGGTGAGGTTGCCATTGAGAGGATTGACTCCACCGATAGCTCAGAGATCAGAGCTATCACCTCGGCAAGGAAAAATATACTAGGTGAGGTGGCTACAATTGCAGGTAGCTCTATTCGAGTTGAGCTACTTAGCTCACACCCAGCACTATATGTCAAGCTACCCCAGATAGCAACAATCGCCCACCCTAATACTCATTTAGTAGAGGGTGAGCGATATATTCAGAAAACTCTCTTTAGAGCCTATCTCGGCTAATTGTCAAGAGGTGGGCTAACAGCTAGCTCTCCAACAGATACATCTAATCGTTATGCTTCTGCTGAGCGATTCTCTTGAATCGTGTTGGTGAGACTCCGGTGTGTTGCTTGAAGAACTTACCAAAGAATGACTGTGTTGAGAAGTTAAGATGTGGAGTGATGTCGCGTATCGACATTCCTGAGTAGAGAAGAAGAGACTTCGCCTCAAGAATTACCGACTCATCGATCCACTTTGCTGCTGTCTTACCACTCACGCCCTTAACAAGTGCTGAGAGGTATTTGGTAGATATACCCAACTGCTCGGCGTAGAAACGTACATTTCTTTCTTTGGTGTTATGCTTGCTTAGTAGCGACATAAACTCCTCGAAGAGTTGGCTAGCACGACGTTGATTAGGGTGGCTAATTCTCTCTCTTCTATTTAGATCGCTCAGGATATAGAATATTGTGGTGAAGAGTGTGCGGATAATCTCATTCTTATAGTAGCGGATGTCGCTATCAAGCATGATCTTAATCATCTTAAGCATCTCTACTACCTCATCAATATCACGCTGTGATGCATGTAGTACAGGGTTATGACCAAATCGCATATATATACCCAACAGAGTCTGTAGGTCTATCTGCAACTCATTCATAAAGTTCTTAGATGTCGAGATTGTAAATGCCACAGCATCCTCACTCTGTTTTAGTGATTTGATAATACAGTTAGGACTGAAGAAAACGATGTCGTTCTGAGCTACCTTATACTCTTTTGTGTTGATTGACAAAGAGGCTTCTCCACTCATTATCACCAGAACTGAGAACCCATTGATCTCAACTGGTTCTCCAATAAAATTATTGTCCGTTGCGTTGAGTCCACTAATGATAAGATCTTCAGATTGATAGTTAACATCTCTCAAAAACTCCTTCATGTCGTTAATAGAATATCTACGCAATGAACTATACCTCTCTGTTAATGCCATAATTTCTCTCCTTTTTTTTGATTTGTTCTTTTGTTAATTATTATATGTTTTATCTCCCTGTTTCGGGCATAAGCCCTCTTCTACTCCATTAAAAATAGCTTCATCCCATCGGATGAATATATATCATACTCGCCATCATCGGCGCAGTTCTCGCGACTAAAGATAAACAGAACCTCACAGTTCTCAACCCTTTGCGACAGCTCAATAGCACCTCTATCTCCCGCCGCCATAAACATCGTGGCATAGCCATCAGCAAGGGCGCAATTCTCAGCTAATACCGTTGCTGAGAGGAGTGTCGACTCATAGGGCTTGCCGCTGAGTGGATCTATTGTATGTACCACTCTCTTGCCCTCAGCGTTGGTGTGGAATCGTCGGTAGTTACCTGAGGTTGCTACGCTCTTGTATCTCGATGAGTCGGGGATAGCCACTCTTTGTGTCACACTTCCCCCAATAAAATTGCCCATTGAAGGGGTCTCAATACCTACTCTCCACGCGTCACCCTGTAGATTTACCCCCTTCACTCTCAACTCACCGCCAATCTCCACCATATAGCTCTCCACGCCATACTCCTCTAAAAGCTGAGCCACCAGATCAACGGTAAACCCCTTAGCGATTGAGTTGAGGTCGATCTGCATTCGAGGGTCGCTCTTAATTATATTATCGTCGGTGATAATCAACCTTTTATAGCCCACAAACTCCATTATGGAGTCAACGTTTATCCTCTCTATACTCTCCTCCTTACGAGCAAATCCATTTGCCTTTACCAATGGAGCAATGGTTATATCATATACTCCGTTGCTAAGTCTGCTTATCGAGTCTGCCAACTTCACATTGTACAACATCCACCTCGATGGAGTCACCTCTTCACCTCGATTAAATCGATTCAGCAGCGACATATTGTCGAATAGAGATAGCTCACTGCGCATCTGTTTGTCGATACCTGCCACTCTATCATTTAACTCTTCGCAATCAATATTTTGATCTACCGTAGCGATGACATTTATCCATGTCCCGAGCATCTCGGTGTGTAGTCGATATGTATCACTATTACCCCTCTCTGCACAGGAGCAAAAAATCGATACGACCGATAAAATTAGGACCAGAAAAACAGCCTTAATCATCGACCTATCTATGTGAAACTTAACACTATTAGAACCTCTACACATCTTGCACATCTAAAAACGCTTTGCAAATGTAATTAAAGATTTTCGTTCCACAAAATAAATACGTATTTTTTTGCCAAAAAGTATCTATTTTTATTGTATTATTTGTATTTCGTTGAAAAAAACGGTAAATTTGTTGAAAAATCAGTGGATAAAATAATGAATTAGTGTGATAAGATTTGCAATGTGGCTGAAAAATAAAAGATTATAATTAGGTAATTAGATTAATAAAGTGTTGTTATTTAGAAAAAAATATATATCTTTGCACCACGCTCTGGTGTGATTGCGAGAATTGTAGACCAACGTAAGGGGTTTGATTTTCATAGGATAAAGCAATACATCGTAGAGTGGAACATAAATTATTTATATTAAAATGGCTTACTTAACAACAGAGAAGAAGCAAGAGATTTTTGGAAAGTACGGAACGTCTAACACCGACACAGGCTCACCTGAGTCACAGATCGCACTGTTCTCATACCGTATTGCCCACCTTACAGAGCACCTTAAGAAGAACCGCCACGACTATGGAACACAGCGTTCATTGATCCGTTTGGTAGGAAAGCGCCGCTCGCAGTTGGAGTACCTAAAGGCTACCAACATCGATCGCTACCGCGCAATTCTAAAGGAGCTTAACCTACGTAAGTAGGAGCAGGAGAGGTTAAGATAGGGTTAGAGCATCCGCTCTGCCCTATTTTGACTATATTGGTGTCATGTTGCCTTGTCGGCACAAATGGCATTAACACAAGGAGTATTATTAGAGGAAATAAAATAGATAATGGAGGAGAATAAACTATTCAATCCGGTGCAGAAGAGCATTATGCTGCCCGGAGGACGCGAGGTAGTCATTGAGACGGGTAAGCTGGCAAAACAGGCTGACGGCTCGGTGGTGCTACGTCAAGGCGACACAATGTTGTTGGCTACTGTTGTAGCTGCAAAGGATGCAAAACCAGATGTTGATTTTATGCCACTTCAGGTGGAGTATAAGGAGAAGTACGCTTCGTGTGGACGATTCCCCGGAGGATTTATGAAGAGAGAGGGTCGTGCTTCAGATGCTGAGATCTTGGTTTCGCGTCTTATAGACCGCGCACTGCGTCCACTCTTCCCTGCCGATTACCACGCAGATGTTTTCGTTACTGTAAACCTTATCTCTGCTGATAAGGATATTCAGCCCGATGCTTTGGCTGGTTTGGCTGCTTCGGCAGCATTGGCTGTATCAGATATACCATTCGGCGGACCAATATCAGAGGTTCGTGTCGCTCGTATCGATGGCGAGTTTGTTATCAACCCACTCTTCTCACAGATGGATCAGGTTGACCTTGATATTATGGTTGCTGGAACAATCGACAATATCTTGATGGTTGAGGGTGAGATGCACGAGGTTAGCGAGGATGTGATGCTAGAGGCGATCAAGGTTGCCCATGCTGAGATCATGAACCACTGCCAGATGCAGCTTGAGCTGAGCAAGGAGTTGGGTAAGGATGTTAAGAGAACATACTGCCACGAGGTTAACGATGAGGAGGTTCGTCAAGAGGTGATCGCTGCTCTCTACGATAAAGCATATGCTATTGCAACTAGCGGAACAAAGAAGCATGAGCGCTCAGAGGCGTTCGAGGCTTTGGAGGGTGAGTATATCGCCGCTATGAGCGAGGAGGATCAGGCTGCTAAGGGTGCTTTGGTTAAGAAATACTTCCACGACGATGTGTTGAAGAAGGCTATGCGCAATATGATCCTTGATGAGGGTCAGCGTCTGGATGGTCGTCGCACAGACGAGATCCGCCAGATCATCTGCGAGGTTGGTTACCTACCTGCGGCGCACGGTTCGGCTCTCTTTACACGTGGAGAGACACAGTCGCTCACATCGGTTACTTTGGGAACAAAGATGGATGAGAAGATGAAGGATGAGGTGTTGGTTCAGGGTAGCGAGCAGTTTGTTCTACACTATAACTTCCCTCCATTCTCTACGGGAGATCCTCGTCCAGCACGCGGATTGAGCCGTCGTGAGATCGGACACGGAAACTTGGCATGGAGAGGTCTTAAGCCAATGGTTCCAGTAGGGTCGGAGAATCCATACGCTGTACGCGTAGTATCAGATATTTTGGAGTCTAACGGTTCATCATCAATGGCTACTGTATGTGCAGGAACGTTGGCATTGATGGATTCGGGAATCAAACTTAAGCGTCCTGTATCGGGAATCGCGATGGGTCTAATCACCGACTCTGCAACAGGTAAGTGGGCTGTGTTGTCTGACATCTTGGGTGATGAGGATCACTTGGGAGATATGGACTTCAAGGTTACAGGAACTGAGAGGGGTATCACCGCTACACAGATGGATATTAAGGTTGATGGTCTATCATATGAGATCTTGGCTGCCGCATTGGAGCAGGCTCGTGTAGGTCGTCTACATATCTTAGGTAAGATCACCGACTGTATCTCTGAGCCACGTGAGGACTTCAAACCATTCGTTCCACGTCTGGTACAGATGACTATCCCACAGGAGATGATCGGAGCGGTTATCGGACCCGGAGGAAAGATCATTCAAGATATTCAAAAGACAACAGAGACAACTGTTACAATCACTGAGGCTGATAATAAAGGTATCATCGACATCTTCGGAATCAGCAAGGATCGTATCGATGCAGCTATCGCGCGCGTTAAGGCAATTGTTGCTATCCCTGAGGTTGGTGAGACATATAACGGAACAGTTAAGTCGATCGTTGCCTTTGGAGCATTCATCGAGATCATGCCCGGCAAGGATGCACTGTTGCACATCTCAGAGATTGACTACAAGCGATTTGAGACAATGGATCAGACCGGAATCAAGGAGGGCGAGAAGATCGATGTTAAGTTGATCGGCTTGGATGCTAAGACAGGAAAACTCAAACTGTCGCGCAAAGCACTCCTTCCAAAGCCTGAGGGTTGGGTAGAGCGTGAGCCTCGTGAGCGTAAGCCACGTGAGCAGCGTGAACATCGTAATAGAGAGTAGAAAAAGAGATAAAATAAATATTAATATAAAATTCGTCTAGAGAAATGAGAGATCTAACTAAATGGTTTTTGCCACTCTTAGCTGTGGCGTTTATTGCTAGTGGTTGTAACCCATACAAAAAGATGGCTAGCGGTGTAGATCAGATTGGATTCACAACAAGCCCAGAGGTGCTTACCCTTGATAGTGGTAAGGTGATTGTCGATCTATCGGTTAACTTCCCACCAAACTACTTTGATAGGAATTCGGTATTGCAGGTTACTCCTGTATTGACCTATGAGGGTGGTGAGATTGTCTTTGATCCTATCGAGGTTCAGGGGGGTGCAATTGTAGGAAACAGGAGAAGCGTTAATTTTGGAACTGGTGGAGTTATAACAGAGAAGCTAGTCTTTGATTACAAGCCAGCTTTGCGTCGTAGCACATTGAATGTTCGTGTAGCGGTATGTAATGGTAAGCACTTTGTGCCAGTTAACCCTAAGACAGGTGCTCTTATCAGCAATGGAGAGTTGGACTTGGTAGTTAACGAGCCTAAGAGTTCTGAGGCACTTGCTATCGTAGCTGAGTGTGATATTGTTGTTGCGGAGGGTATCAGCACACTTATCAACATGATTGATTACAAACGTATGATGATCGAGATTGATGAGAATATCGTTGCTGCAGATGCTGCGTTGACAATCTTCGAGAAGGGTTATACTGCATCACAGGTTAGTGCAGAGGATCATAAAGCTGCTCAAGATTTGAATAACGAGGGTGTTAAGTTGGTTAAGGCAGGCAAGTTGAAGGAGGCTGTAGAGAAGTTTGAGGCTTCAATGGCTAAGGGTGTCTATGTTGACTTTACTAACCGTAACCTATTCCTTACATACTTGGCTATGGACAAGAAGAAGGATGCAATGGCTGTCTATGATATTGTTGATCCAGTACAGCGCGGAGTTGTCTATCTTTTAAATAAGGATTATGCACAGGCTCTAGCATTGATTGAGGAGGCACATGCGCTAGCAATCTTAAAACTTGTATGTGATGATGTTAATGGTGCGCTTAAGGCACTAGGTAAGGATAAGAGTTCTCGTGGAGAGTATCTACGTGCAATTATCTTAACTAGACTTGGGCAGAGAGAGCAGGCGATGAAGTCATACAATGAGGCTATTAAGGTTAAGGGTCTTAAGGAGCAGTCTAAAACAGATGTTAATATTCTTGTTTTGGTAGAGAAGTAGTCTCTGGTATACAGAATTTATTTAGGCACCCCGTAAGATCGCTATTTGGTCTTATGGGGTGTCTCTTTGTGTGGGGGGGGAGGGGCGCAGAGATGTAGTATGTGATGATGTGTGGTGGGAGAGGGCTTTGCGCATGAGTCGAGGACTTAGCGCCGCGCCTATATAGAAAATGCAAAAAGGGCAATCAAAACTAGTTGATTACCCTTTTTTGGTGCGGATAGAGGGACTCGAACCCACACGCCTCACAGCACTAGATCCTAAGTCTAGCGTGGCTACCAATTACACCATATCCGCGTTAGCCGTTGCAAATATAAGGGATGTTTTTGTATTATGCAAATTAATTTAAACTTTTTTTTACTGAATATAAATATATAGATGAAAATTTGCATTTATATATAAAAAAGAGCTATCTTTGTATCTTAATTTATTCAAGTGTAAAGAGCATGAAAGCAGGTGATTCAAGGGTTAAAGTTGGTGTGATTATGGGATCTACGAGCGACTACGATGTAATGTCGGCTGCCGTAGAGACACTCGCAGAGTTTGGAGTAGAGTTTGAAAAGCGAGTGGTTAGCGCACACCGCACCCCAGAGTTGCTTTTCGACTACGCTAAGAGTGCTAAGGGGCGAGGAGTAGAGGTTATCATCGCTGGCGCAGGTGGCGCAGCTCATCTCCCGGGAATGGTGGCAAGTTTAACCCCCCTACCAGTAATTGGAGTCCCTGTAAAGTCTAGGGCGTTGAATGGATTGGACTCCCTACTATCAATAGTTCAGATGCCCGCGGGCGTCCCCGTAGCAACAACAGCAATCAATGGCGCTAAAAATGCTGCTCTAATAGCAATATCCATATTATCGCTCAGCGATAGGGAGCTTGCCGAGAGGTATGATAAATTTAGAGAGTCACAGACATCAACGGTGTTGGCGGCGGAGTTATAGAGAGAGAAAATCAATAATAGTTTACAAAATATAATGACAAAGAGGATAGGGATAGTAGGCGGAGGACAGCTAGGGCTGATGATTGCTCAGGCGGCAAAGAGTGATGGGTATACTACGATCTCGCTAGATCCTGCATCCAACGCACCGGCAGTTGCGGTGTGCGATAGTCATATTGTAGCTAGGTACGATGATGTGGAGGCGCTCACTCAGTTGTGTGAGGCTTCGGATGTTGTCACCTATGAGTTTGAGAATATCCCTGCTGAGGTGTTGGAGCCTCTGTGTGCAAAGTATAATATCAAGCAGGGTTGCAAACCGCTGCTCGACTCGCAGGATAGATTGCGAGAGAAGGGAAATGCGCGCGCGAATGGTCTTGCCACTCCGCGCTTTGTTGCTGTTAATGACGAGGAGTCGTTGATGGCGGCTATCGAGCAGGTGGGGCTGCCTGCGGTGTTGAAGAGTCGCACTATGGGGTATGACGGACGTGGTCAGGCGGTTATTAAGTCGATGGATGATCTGGATAAGGCTCGTGAGGTCTTGGCTGTTCCCTGTATCTTGGAGGAGTTTATTAGCTTTGACTTCGAGGTGAGCGCGGTTGTTGTACGTAGTGAGCAGAGTTATACGCTCTTCCCTATTGGACGAAATATACATAAACGCGGAGTGTTGGATCTCTGTGTTGTGCCGGCGGAGATCTCTGAGTCGCTGAGAGCGAAGATCGAGAGGGAGACCTTGGCTTTTATGGAGGGGTGTGGATATTATGGCATCATAACTATAGAGTACTTTGTTAAGGGTGATGAGGTGATCTTCAATGAGATGGCACCCCGTCCTCACAACTCGGGTCACTACACCATCGAGGGGTGTAGCGGTTCGCAGTTCTCTGAGTTGGTGAATTTCTTGGTGGATAGACCATTGAGGGGTGCAGAGTTGGTTGCTGAGAGTGTAATAATGAAGAATATATTGGGAGAGGATTTCGAGGTTGCAAAGGCTATTGCTGAGGAGAACCACCCCAATTGCTATGTTCATCTATATGGAAAAGAGGAGTGTAAGCCAG
>JBCQTG010000046.1:0-14971 GCA_047178765.1 Rikenellaceae bacterium
TTCGAGGTAGAGATTAGCGACTATGCCCAATTCCCCTTTGCTATCGTCACTGCAGGCGGGGTGAGTCTCGATCAGGTGAATATGTATACCATGGAGTCGAAGATTGTTAAGGGGTTATATTTTGCAGGTGAGGTTCTCGATCTCGATGCCGACACCGGAGGCTATAACCTACAGATCGCCTTCTCTACTGGTCGATTGGCGGGAATGTTAAAGGAGTAGAGGCTATGGTTCGTGGAATAAGCATAAAGAGATTTCGTCAAAATCTTAAGAGACTGAGCCACCGCAAAGGGTTTGGCATACACTCTCCATATGTCTATCGTCTTGTGCGTGAGGTCTTTGCTAAGCGAATCTGCGATGCTAGAGTCGATGGAGAGGTTGTTCATAACTTGTCGCAGATGGGGCTGAAGAGGCGCTATGTCATTGAGCTAGCTAACTTTATCTATGATTCACGAAACACCTCTATAGTCTTGTGTGGTGGTGATCGCTCAATCGAACATGTCGATGAGGTTATTGAGCAGAACCGCGAGGATGGCGCAATAATAATTATTATTGACCATGCATCTACTTTGGAACGAGAGTTGCACTTTAGGGCGGTGGTAGAGCGACATAGATCAACGAGTATCGATAAGAAGGGTTATCTCATATTGTTTAATAACCATCTACCAAAACAACATTTTTTATTATGAGAGTATATACTAAGGGGGGAGATAAGGGTAGCACATCGCTCATAAGTGGTGAGCGTGTAAAGAAGTATGACATGCGCGTTGAGGCGTATGGTACGGTCGATGAGTTGAGCGCTTTTATTGCGCTATTAAGCGATAAGATGCGTAGCTATGAGGAGCTGTCAGATTATAATGATGAGCTGTTAAAGATCAACTCTATGCTTATGAATATCGAGTCTCATCTAGCTGCTGGTGAGCAGAGTAGCTATCCCCTGCCTGCTATTACGGAGCAGAGCATAGCTGATCTGGAGCGTTCAATAGATAGGATGCAGGCGGCACTGCCCGCAATAGATAAATTTACCATTCCCGGAGGTTGCAAGATCAACTCACTGTGTCATATCTGTCGAACAGTATGCAGACGTGCCGAGAGACGATCAGTGGAGGTGAGTGAGAGTTATTTACTCGACCATGCCGTGATTAGCTACCTCAATCGCCTCTCTGACTATCTATATCTGTTAGGACGTTACTCATCAATGTCTCTAAATTGCGCAGAGAATCTCTGGATACCTTAAGGGGGGCGCAACACTTTGTGTAGCCTCTATATCTGCGATACGGCGCTACGACAGTGGAACCAAGGGTTTGTTGGGTTCTCTTTGTTGTAGTTGAGTGTGCTGTTGCTCTCCAGTTGTTTTGTTGAGCCGCCACTCTCAGCTAGTATAATCTCACCCGCTGCGGTGTCCCACTCTGATGTTGAGGATGTGCGTATGTAGTAGTCGGCTACACCCTCGGCGAGCATACAAAATTTGTATGAGCTACCCTGTTCGATAATCTCTATGGGGCAGTGTTCTGATATTCGTTCCACCTCTTTGGTCGTTGCCTCGTTTGTGTGTGATCGCGAGAGTGCGATCTTCTGTACTCGACGGCTCTTCTTTGTTAGGGGGAGTTTTGTGCTGCACGCTATTATGTCGTGGTACTCAAATGGGGTCTTACTACATGGCTCTATATTTCTACATAGATAGGCGCCAAAGCCTCTCCATGCAAAGTACATTCGTTTGAGATAGGGGACATAGATCACGCCAGCGATCGGTTCGCCATGCTCTACCAGTGCGATATTAACAGTAAACTCATTTGTTTGGTTGATGAACTCAAGTGTGCCATCAAGAGGGTCTACTAGCCACATCAACTCCCAATTTCGTCTCTCTTCAAACATCATTTCACGCCCCTCTTCGCTGAAAATAGGAATTCGTGTAGATCCTAAAGCCTCTTTTATTGCGTTGTGAGCAGCCCTATCAGCATCAATAATTGGTGTTTTATCTCCTTTGATCTCAATGCCATAGCTACTGTCCGAGTTGTAGACCTCCATTATCACCTCTCCTGCTTTGATTGCAGCATTTATTGCCTGTGGCAGTAGCAACTCTTTTATATCATTTGTAGTACTCATAAATAGGGTATTAATTTTATCCTTGCTCAAAGATATTAAAAAAACTTTACAAAACAACGGATAATATATAAAAAAAATTATCTTTGCACCTAATCTTTTAATTTTCTTTTATCTTTTGGACCAATTCTTATTTTTCTTAATGTGATAAGAATCAGTTTAAGTTTTTCGGAAAAATACTCTTTATGTTTATGCTTAAAAGTTTGCTTAAAAAAGTTTTTTTATATATCTTTGTATTGAAATTGATGCTTCAATTTAGGATGTAATGGGTTCGTTGTCCTGAATTTGAGGTGAAAATAAAATATAGAACCCACAAATATGCAATTATGAGAAAAATTAAACTATTACTTTCAGTTGTGGCTTTGGCGTTCGTTGCATCTGTAGCAGCGGAGAACAACAAAGCATTTATTGGTGCTGATATTGCTATTGTTAAATATACAGGCAGTGAGACCGGAGACGAGTATGATCCTTCACTTCTGGGTGGATTTAGCGCAGGGTATATCCGTACTTTCCCTATTGGAAAAACTGGTCTTGGGGTTGATGTAGGTGCTGGAATCCAGTACGCTACAGGTACAGATACCTTTACTCAAGATTATTCTTATTCTGGTGGTGATACCTATGAAACTAAGATTAAGAAAACATTCTGCAATATTAATATCCCTGCTGTTATAGCATATAGGATCGGCTCGTCTGACTCATTTGCTTTCCGCCCATACGCAGGTGTTAACTTCCGTCTTGGTCTTTCAACAAAAGCGAAGTTTACGTATACAGAGACTGATTATGATACTGGCGAAAAGGAGATTGAGACCAGCAACTTGGACTACTACGACAAAGACGAAATGAAGTCGTACGGATCAGATAACACTGCCCGCAGATTCAGCACAGGAGTGCTTGTCGGTGGAGATTTCGAGTTCTCTAAAATTACTGTAGGTTATCAGTGGGGAAGTGATTTCGGCGAGATAGTAAAGGATTCTAAGGTGAAATACTCATGGCATACACTTCGTATCGCGTACAAATTCTAACTAAGTAACCTATTGAGGTAGATAACAAAGGGGGTGACTTAAATAGTTTTCCCCTTTTTTATGAAGTTATACTAGGAATCTGTTTAAGTTTTTCTGCTTAAACAGATTCTCAAAAAAATACAATTATGATAAGAATTAAACTATTACTTTCTGTTGTTGCTTTGGCGTTTGTTACATCTGTAGCAGCGGAGAATAGCAAAATATTTGTTGGTGCTGATGTGGCTATTGTTAAATATACTGGCAGCGAATACGACTATGACCCAGTAGTTATAGCGGGATTTAGCGCAGGATACCTCCGTACTTTTACTATTGGAGAGAGTGGTCTGGGCGTTGATGTGGGTGCTGGGATCCAATATGTTACAGGTACTACGGAGTCATATGATTCATATAGTGGAGTATATGGTGGTGATTACGAGAATGATTTTAAAAGGACATTCTGCAATCTCAACATTCCTGTAGTTATAGCATATAGGATCGGTTCGTCTGACTCATTTGCCTTCCGCCCATACGCGGGTGTTAACTTACGCCTTGGTCTATTAGTAAAAACGGAGGTGTCCTACAGTGATGATTTGGGTGTGGAGGATAGCATCATTATCAACTACTACGACAAAGATGATATGGCGATGTTAGGGTCGGATTATACTGCTCGCAGATTTAAAGCAGGTATGATTTTCGGTGGAGATTTCGAGTTCCCGACATGGTCTGTAGGTTACCAGTGGGGAGGTGATTTCGGCGATATTATAAAGGATGATGAAGAGAGATACTCATGGCATACTCTTCGTTTCGCATACAAATTCTAACGAAATGACATAATAAGAGGGGTGTCCCCAACCTGTCATGCTAAGCGAAGCGAGGTGTCTCAAGATATTTAAACGATATTATGAGATGCTTCGCTTCGCTCAGCATGACAGCCTTTAGGGATATTTTGGATTGATCCTATTTTTTGCCATATAACTCTTGCTGAAGTGAACGGCGTATTACCTTTCGCATTGCATCTGACAAAGCATCACCTCCAGTATATACACTTACATTCCCCTGCTGCTTTTTACTCTTCCATACAGAGCGTCCATCGGTTGTTAATATCTCCGTTATAACCTGAACTCTTGCTCCATAAGAGGTGCAGCTCGCTATATTGAAACCCTTCTTGTCAATATTAAGTCTGCATACAAAATTTGCATCTCCAACATTTTCAACTAAATCCCAACGTCCCCATTCATTAGAGTTCAAATGCCTTACAAAGGAGTCGTAGGCTCCATCTGTATTCCCTTTTACATCATTAATCTCGATGAAAACTCTGTTTCCACTAGAGATCAAAGCTGTGACATCTTTGCTCTTCTGGGCAAAACTTACGAATGTTATTAATGACAACAAACATAAAAAAAATCTTTTTTTATCCATTTTACATATAATTTTTTAGATAATTTATAATTTGCTTAATCTCCTCCTCTTTGGTTGTATCCTCGTCATAGGCTGATACAACTTCGGCAGAGGTTACATCTGTACAACAAATCTATTGAGGTGGGTTCTAAATTCTAATTTTATCCCAAAATTTAGGAAAAGAACCCATAACGCTTAAATTGAAACATTAACCTCAAAGTTAACCCAAAAAGTTCTAAAATCCAAATCTTTTAATCGAAATATATCTATTGTCGGTTCTAAATTTGTTGCGCTAAATTTGTTAACTACGCTTAATTAATGTATATTTGCTGATTAGAAATCAAAGTATTAAAAGAATGGATTTGAAGAGATTGAAATTTGAGACATTAGGAGTACATGCAGGACATACACCCGACGCAATACATGGGTCGAGTTCTCCGGCTATACACCAGACCACTGCATACACATTTGAGACCTCAGAGGAGTGCGCAGCACGTTTCGCCCTTGAGAAGGGGGGTATGATTTATACTCGACTTAATAACCCGACGACCAGCGTCTTTGAGGATCGAATGGCGGCGTTGGAGGGTGGCGCAGCTGCTGTAGCTACAGCATCGGGTATGTCGGCGCAGTTTACTGCATTGGCAACAATATGTAGCGCGGGAGAGAATATCATCTGTTCATCATACCTCTATGGTGGTACATTCAATGCTTTCGCCCACCTATTCCCACGTATGGGTATTGATGTTCGTTTTGCTAAGGGTGATGATCCTCGTAGTATCGAGAGCTTGATCGATAGTAAGACAAAGGCGATATTTATTGAGACAATCGGAAATCCAGAGTTTGCGATTCCAGATTTTGTGGCTATTGCTGAGGTGGCTAAAAACAACAATCTAGTACTCTTCTGTGACAACACCTTTGGCTGTGCAGGTTACCTTTGTCGTCCATTTGATTGGGGTGTTAATGTGGTTACACACTCCGCTACTAAGTGGATTGGTGGTCATGCAACATCGCTCGGTGGTGTGATTGTCGATGGAGGGAACTTCGACTGGGCAGCGGGTAACTACCCACTTATTAGTGAGCCTGTAGCGAGCTACCATGGTGTTAACTTCCTTGAGAGGTTTGGCTCGGTGGCGTATGCTGTGAAGGTTCGCACTGAGGGGCTACGCGATATAGGCGCAGCTATTTCGCCATTCAACTCATTCCTGTTGGCTCAGGGGTTGGAGACATTGGCTCTTAGAGTTCAGCGTAGTTGTGACAATGCGATGGAGCTTGCTGAGTGGTTGACTGCGCATCCAAAGATTGAGAGCGTTAACTATACCGGTCTGAAGGATAATAGGTATCACGAGTTGGCTAGCAAATATCTACATAATGGCTACGGAGCGGTGTTGAGCTTTAGGGTTAAGGGTAGCGCACAGCAGGTGGCGCGCACCATCGACTCGATGGAGATGATCTACCATGTGGCGAATGTCGGAGATAACAAGACATTGGCTATTCATCCCGCCTCGACAACACATTCGCAGCTCACTGAGAGTGAGTTGATTAGCGCAGGTGTACACCCAAATATGGTTAGATTATCTGCTGGAATCGAGCATATCGATGATATTAAATATGATATAGATCAAGCGTTGAGCAAGATCTAATAAGGAGGTAGATGGATATAGATATTATAAAGATATATAAGCACGATAAGCCATTCACGTTGGAGAGCGGCGAGGTGTTGCCAGAGTTGCAGATCGCATATTCAACATATGGCGAGATGAACGCTTCGCGAGACAATATCATTTGGGTGTGTCATGCGCTCACTGCCAACTCTGACGTTGCCGATTGGTGGCCCCATACGGTGGAGGAGGGTGCGATTCTCGACCCTAGTGATCGCTATGTGGTGTGTGCGAATATCCTTGGATCGCCATATGGAACGACTGCACCTCTCCACATCAACCCCGCTACGGGAGAGCCATACTATAATGACTTCCCTAAGTATACCATTCGCGATGTTGTTGCAGCGCACCAGATTCTTGCAGAGGTTTTGGGGGTAGGTGAGATAAGCCTTATCCTCGGCTGCTCGGTGGGTGGTTTTCAGGCTATCGAGTGGGCTGTAGAGGAGCCAAAAAGGTTTAAGAAGATGGTGCTGGTGGCGACAGATGCTAAGGCTTCACCATGGTCGGTAGCGATCAATGAGACTATGCGTATGGCTATCGAGTGTGACCCAACATTTGGGGAGCGTAGGGGTGATGCAGGGATGGCGGGATTGGCTACAGCACGTGCCATGGCGCTGCTATCGTACCGTGGACCACACGGTTATAATATCACCCAGCAGAACCCCGATGAGAGGATCACTGACCATAGGGCGATGAGCTATCAACGCTATCAAGGGGAGAAACTTTGCAAACGTTTCGATGTCTACTCATACTATGCAATACTCAACTCATTTGATACCCATGATGTGGGTCGCGGACGAGGAGGTGTAGAGGCGGTGTTGGCAACGATTGAGGTGGAGAGTTATATCGTGGGTATAACAACCGATATTCTCTTCCCCCCCAATGAGATGCAGCGTCTATGTGAGAATATCCCCAATGCGAGGTATTTTGAGATTGAGTCGCTATTTGGACATGATGGTTTCTTGGTTGAGCATGAGCAGTTCAACAACCTGCTACGCCCGATAATGAGATAAATAAAGAGATAAGATTATGGATGATAATGAGCTAAGAGAGCTTAATCGCGAGCTAGAGAGGATGAGTGCAGAGCAGATTCTGAGCTATTTTCTAAAGGAGTATAAGGGTGAGATAGCACTCTCGAACTCCCTAAGTTTGGAGGATCAGACACTCACTGATATGATATGTAAGATCGACCCTGAGGTGAGGATCTTTACCCTCGATACAGGGCGTGTATTCCCTGAGGCGTATGATCTAATTGATAGCACAAAGGCTAAGTATAACAAGTCGATTGAGATATTCTTCCCAAATGCAGATAGTGTTGAGAAGATGGTGGCAGAGAACTCAGTGAACCTCTTCTATGAGAGTGTCGAGAAGCGTAAGCTCTGCTGTGCAGTGCGAAAGATTGAGCCTTTGCGTAGAGCATTTAAGGGGCTAAAGGTGTGGATATGTGGTCTGCGTCAAGAGCAGTCGATCACACGCTTTGGACTTCAGCCCGTTGAGTGGGATGATTTCAATGGACTACTAAAGGTCTCTCCTCTGTATAACTGGAGCGCTGCAAAGGTTCGCGAGTATATCGATCAGAATGAGGTTCCATATAACCCACTTTGCGATCAAGGCTTCCTGAGCATTGGATGCCAACCCTGTACACGTGCTGTTGCTGAGGGTGAGGATGAACGCGCTGGACGCTGGTGGTGGGAGTCGCCAGAGAGCAAGGAGTGCGGACTCCATAAGAGAGGGTAGCAAGAGAGGGTAGCAAGAGAGTGTCGTGAGGGTATAAAACATCGGGGGCGACCTTTGGTAACTGGGGGACTCCCCGATCACTAAAGGTCGCCCCCGATGCATAACGCTAATCCCCTATAGACTCGTCGTAGCGTACATAGTCTCTGTGGTTATAGATATGTTTATCTTTACCCTTTATATATAGGCGGAGGAATGCCTTTCCGCGTTTATCCTCGAAGTATGGGTTGTCGGCTTTAAGTCCGATATACTTCTCGTCTAGGAGTTTTCTGAATATCTCTAGTGTCTCCTCATGCTCTTTGACCCCCTCGGCACGTATGTAGTTATTGCCTGCTGCATTGTCGCCACAGTAGTAGAATCGACCCTCGGGTAGACCTAGGATTGGGGTTACCACCTCTAGTAGATGGGTACGTGTACGTAGTAGCTGTGTGCCACCTATGCAGGAGTGGATATATTCGCGGTGGGTGTCGCTCTTGCCATTGAGGAATGGCTTCATGCTTACTCCGTCAATTTTTGGTAGCTCAATACCAGCGAAGTCGAGTAGTGTAGGGTAGATGTCTGTTCCATCACATATCTCAGCAGTCAGTCCATCGCGTTTTTTCACACCATAGCCAGAGAAGATATAGGGTACGTGGCATCCTCGCTCTACACCGCGAGATTTTGCCGTTACTGCTGTTCCGTTGTCGGCGGTGAAGATGATGAGTGTATTCTCTAGAACACCTGATTTCTCTAGCTGATCGAGTAGTCGTCCCATGAGAATATCGATGTAGTTAATCATATTTACAAAGCGCTCATCGTTGGTATACTTCGAGTGGCTATCAATATCTATATTAACCCCCTTGTCGGTCTGTAGTGGGGTGTCGACATATGGACCGTGTGGCATAAGCATGGGGTAGTATGCTAGGAATGGGGCATCATCCTTCGAGGCATCTGCTATGAAGTCGCACATATATTTACATATGATGTCGGGACCAAAGTCACTCTCTGTCGTTGGGCGGTGTTTGTGATCCATGATGATACATGGGTGCCAGTAGCGAGCCGATTTACCCTCCTCGACACTCTCCATACCTCCATCCCAATTGGGTAGTCCGAGGGCATTTAGCTCTTTGTTACCCTCCCAGAGTGCATAGTGGTCAAATCCGACTATGGGGTTGCTGGGGTGTTCGCCACTTCCTACATGCCACTTTCCTCCAACAGCAGTTGTATATCCAGCATCGTGAAGATGTTTTGAGAATGGTACAAACCTCTCAAATAGACCCTTTTTATTCACCTGATCGGGGATGAAGAATCCGTTGCTCCAGCAATCGGTTGTGGTGGCGTAGCAGCCAGTCATTATCTGTGCGCGTGCTGGACCGCTAAGTGCAGAGTTCCAGCCGGTGCGGAATGTTACCCCCTGTTCAGCTAGTCGGTCAATATTTGGGGTAACAGTTTGTGTGTTACCATAGCATCCGAACATATCGAAATTGACATCGTCGCAGAGAACAACCAATAGGTTTGGTCGTTTGTCGCTCTGCTTGCTCTTCGCCTCTGTTTGGTTTACCGCCATCAGAGCTAGTGAGGTGGATAGTAAAGTTGCTGTTTTGTTCATCTTTTTTTGTAGTTTGATTATAGGGGAATTATTAGCGGGTTCCCTATAGTGCAAAGGTAGTGGAAAGAGGTGACTTATTAGTTGTAGTTATTCGACATAATGTAAAACAGATTGTGCAATTGTAGTGATTTTATTTGGTATTTATGCGAAAATGACTAATTTTGTTGTAACCAATGAAAATCAATATGAAAGGACCTAACTATGTATTGGCTGTTTTAGTAGCTTTTATAGCTACTATCTGCCCTCTTGCCGCTGCCGTTGTTGCCCCTTCGGCTAATGCTCTGCGTTATATTCAGGTTGGAGTGGATGAGGGCTTTACTCAAAACTCTATTCATAATATTCTTCAGGGGAGTGATGGCTTTCTGCTCTTCTCAACCCCCAATGGATTGTTTCGTTTTGATGGGTATGAGTATGAGCGTCTTGAAAATATAGTGGGTAATGAGAATAGTCTGGCGTATAACTATACTGTTGAGGCGAAGGAGGATGGTGAGGGACGGTTGTGGGTTCTCAATCCACAGGCGTTAAATTGCTATGATGCTAAGCAGCGTCGTTACGATCGTTACCTCTCCTCTAGCTTTGATTCGTTGAATTTGAAGGAGTTCTATCTAGATGTAGATAGAGATGACCATATTTGGTTTCGTACTATTGATAATGTGGGTATTATAACTATCGATCATCAGACTAAGAGTATTGATAATGTCATCTATCCGCTCGTTGCCTTGGGTAGAGATGAGAGTGTGGTTACTCGTTGGATGCGCTATACCAATGATGGAACGATATGGTGTGCGACAGATAGGGGGTTGTATGCTATCACCCGAAGCGAGGATGGGGCTATTAATACTATCTTCTGTGGTAACGATAGAATATATAGCTCCGTTGATTCAAGAGAAGGTCGGGGTATATATGTTGTCGGTTCGATGGAGATCAGATATTTGTGGATTGAGGGGGGATCTCTACATAGTAATAGGGTGTGTGATCTTAGTCCATATATTAATACTCAACATACACACGATAAGTTGTGTGTCGCTCCCGGTGGGGGTGTGTGGTATATTGGATGGGGCGATGTTGATGGTCGGTGTTTGATGGTTGAGTTCACTGATGAGTTTGAGTATGAGGATAGTTATCTGCTTATGGGTGGTGAGCAACTCACCTCTTTCCCTCTGGGTTCGGCAATTATCGATGAGAGTGGGGTGCTTTGGCTCGGTACGTGGAGTTCAGGTCTCTATCGGGTAAATCTATTGCAGAAGAGGTTCTACACTATTGATCCATTCAATCATCGTAGGGCGGTAAATAGTGTTACGGGTGATAATAGGGGTAACCTTTGGTATGCGGAGCATAATAGTGGTATCTGCTATCTCAATCTAAATAGTGGTGACCATGGGACGATAAAGATGAGTGGTAGGGTGACGATGGTTGTCTATTACGAGGATGCACTGTGGGTTGCTTGTGGCGGAAAGATCATCCGTTTTGAGGTTGATAGCAGAGGCAGCGTCGGCAGGTCAGATATTATTAATAAAGATACACTCTTGGCTGATAATCTATCACACTATATCGATGCTGATGGTCGGTTGTGGTTGGGTAGTTTTAGCGATCAGAAGGTTCACTATATAGATACTAAGTTGGGGCGTGCAGGTAGTGTTGAGGAGTTGGTGATGGTTGATGGCTCCCCGCTTGATGTTGTTCAGGGGCGAGTCTCGGCGGTGATGGTTGATAGTGACTCTCAACTTTGGTTCTCTATCCTAGGTGCGGGGATCTATCGCGCTAAGCTAAGTGGTGATAGGGTTGAGAGTATGATGCAGATTGCAGTAGGTGATGATCTGGAGGATCTTAACCGTAATGGTGCATTCCAATTTCTAGAGGATGGCGATCGTAGGTTGTGGATTACCACCTTTGGTAGTGGATTGGTGACTATGCACCTCGATGAGTTGGATAATGAGCCTCGACGCTATTCGGCGGGTGATGGACTATCGGATAATGTCACCTATGCAGTTGTGCAGGATGGTGATGGGGTGTTGTGGATTAGTACCGACAATGGTATCTCTAGTTTTGATCCATCGATACAGAGCTTTAAAAATTATGGTATTAATGATGGTGTGCAGAGTGTAAACTTCCGAAAGTGGTCTGTATGGAGTGATAGTTCAGGGTGTGTCTACTATGGAGGTATGCAGGGTATAACGACCTTTGATCCTAAGGAGATAGTGGAGAATAGTTTTGCCCCTATTCTCCATATCAATAGGGTTAGTGTCAATGAGGCGGAGGTCTCTATGGGTGATAGTGATACTCTTACATTGCCACCTACGAGCAACAATATTGCCTTTGAGTTTGCAGCTATTCAGCTCGATGCACCGGAGCAGATTCAGTATTACTACATGTTGAAGGGGGTGGATGAGAATTGGCGACACACACCTGCTAATATGCGTTTTGCATCCTACTCAAACTTGACCGCTGGTGACTATACATTTGTTGTTAGTGCTGTTTCGCGTGATGGTGTTAAGTGTAGTGAGGATGTAACCTACTCGTTTGTTATTAGCCCCTTTTGGTATCATACGTGGTGGGCTACAACCATATATATATTGATAATATTAGGGTTGATAACCCTCTGGACAAAGTTCCAGCGTTATAGGGTGCGAATAAGGGGCGAGGTGGAGAATGAGCGTATTAAGCGTGAGAGTCTGGAGCAGCTTAATCAGGCGAAGATCGACTTCTATACCAATATATCTCATGAGATTAAGACTCCACTAACTATCATCAAGGGGATTATTGATAGTGTTGTGGGTAGTGGTCGTTACTCCATTGAGGGGCGTAACTTCAATGTGGTTACACGTAATATCACTCGAATGTTGCAGTTGGTTATTCAGCTTCTCGACTTTAGGCGAGCGGTGAGTGGTAACCTGCCATTTAATCCAGTGACAGCCGATATGGCGATCTTCTTGCGCGAGATGGTTGAACCCTTTGATGGTTATGCTGCTCAGCGGGGGATGAGCTTTAGCTACAGTAGCGATTGCGATGAGTTGCGCATGGATTTTGATCCCGATAAGGTGCATAAGATTGTTAGTAATTTATTGTCGAACGCCTTTAAGTATAACTCTGCTGAGGGGGCTGTTGCGGTCTCTCTATATGAGGGTATGCCACATCTATTGGGTGAGGAGACGATTGATCCTGCACATAGCTATATAACAATCAGTGTCTCAGATTCTGGTGAGGGTATATCGGAGGTCGATATGGAGAATATCTTCAAACGCTTCTTTCAGATCGATAGTCAACTCGCTTTGACCGATACCAATGCAGGTGTGGGTGTAGGGTTATCATATACAAAACTTCTTGTTGAACTTCATGGAGGGGCGATCTATGTGCGTTCGCGAGTAGGTGAGGGCAGTACATTCTATGTTGTTATGCCAACGCGGCAGGAGGGTGTTGTCAAGGTTGTAGATACGCTTCGCAGTGAAGAGATGATCTTGCAGACTCTGGAGTCGACAGCACTTAATATTGATGAGGAGTCACATCCAAGTGCTATCGTCACTAATGCTGTGGCGGGCGAGCATGATAAGCGATTCTTCGACTCAGAGATACTTATAGTTGAGGATAACAGCGAGATACGCCAATTTGTCAAGGAGTTTCTGTCGCCTAACTATAAGGTTTTGGAGGCGGAGAATGGTGTGCAGGGTTTGGAGGTGGCTACACAACATCTGCCTGATCTGGTGATCTCAGATGTGATGATGCCCTTGATGGATGGTCTAGAGATGACCCATCAGCTTAAAACCAATGAGGTGACCAACCATATACCGGTTATTATGCTTACGGTGAATGACCATATTGATAATAGGATCGATGGTCTTAAGTCGGGTGCCGACTCCTATATCACCAAGCCCTTCAATGTTGAGCATCTTAAGGTGAGGATCGAGCGGTTGTTGGATATGCGTAGAACGCTTAAGGATAAGTATGTAGAGCTGTCGGGTAATCGTAAACTCTCGGATATTGATATTAATGCAGCCGATAAGGAGTTTATTAGTAGGCTAGAGTCGATTATCGAGCAGAATCTATCTAATCCTAACTTCTCAATTGAGGAGATAGAGCCACTGCTTGACTATTCACGCATGCAGCTCTATCGTAAACTTAAGTCGATCACGGGGTTATCTATTGTGGAGTTTGTTCGTAACTATAGACTTTCGCGTGCTGTTGAGTTGATGCATACCACCCAGCTACAGATAAGTGAGATCCTCTATGATGTAGGATTTACCACTCCGTCATACTTTAGTAAGTGTTTTAAAGCACGCTATGGTGTTACGCCAAAGGAGTTTCTTGGGCGAATCAGAGAGTAGCGCGTGGTGAGATGATTTTTAATCGAGAAAAACTACTCCTGACTCTTTAAAACTTTTGAAATAATTAATAATTTTATCATCTATTTTATTTGTATATTTAAATAAAATTATTAACTTTGTGTAGGGTTCATGCAAACTTAAGTGGTGAACTCCGCAAAAACAGAATATCATTAGTAACATATGAGCTCATTAAAGGAATTTTTTAATCAAACAGCGAGTGACTCCAAAGGTGGGGTTACTCAGAAAAATAATATCATTAAGCGAAATATTATTGCGCAGATGGCTCTCTATGGGGAGTCTACACTATCGGAGTTGACTAAGGAGTTGCATGTGAGTGTGCCGACGATAACAAAGTTGGTTCAGGAGTTGGTTGAGGATAATATCGTTACTGATCTTGGTAAGGTGGAGACCCCCGGTGGTCGTCGTCCAAATCTCTTTGGATTGGCTAGCTCGGCGATCTATTTCGTCGGTGTCAATGTTGGGCGTGACAATATGTGTTATGTGGTGACTGATCTCCATAATAATGTTATTATGGAGCGTAAGGATAACACCTTTGAGTTGATCGATAGGATGCAGTGCTTGGAGCAGATATGCGGTAATATCGACCAGTTTATCTTCGATTGTGGCGTTGATCGCGATAAGATTATGGGTGTGGGTGTGAGTATCACGGGGCGTGTCAACCCCGATGCAGGTAGGAGTTATAAGTATTTTACCTCGTCGGAGCGTTCATTACGCGAGATTCTTGAGGAGAAGATCGGTATTAGGGTGCTGTTGGAGAATGATACACGTGCGCGCTGCTATGCAGAGTATAGCAAGAGCAAGGCGAGTGGCGAGCGAAATGTGATCTACCTGCATATCGGTTTGGGTATAGCTATCGGTATTGTTGTCGATGGTAAGCTATACTATGGTAAGAGTGGCTTTGCTGGTGAGTTTGGACACATCCCATTCTTTGATAATGAGATTATATGCGCCTGTGGAAAGAAGGGGTGCTTGGAGACTGAGCTATCGGGAATAGCTATTGAGGATAAGATGACTAAACTGATTGAGAGTGGTGTGAATACCATCCTTCGTGAGCAGTATGATAGACACGAGCCGATACATATAGATGCTATTATTGAGGCGGCAAAGAATGATGATAACCTCTCTATTGAGTTGATCGAGGAGGTGGGTGAG
>JBCQTG010000047.1:0-14717 GCA_047178765.1 Rikenellaceae bacterium
AAACTTTAAAAACCTGCTAACCAGAGCTGTTAGTGGAGCGGTATTGGCAATAGTTGTCATCGGCGCACTACTCTACTCATATAATACCTTTGCACTACTGTTATTGGTAATAGCTATCGGGGGTACGAGTGAGTTCTATAATATGTCGAAGGCTAAGGGTTATGCACCTCAGGTAGTCATTGGACTCTCTGCTGCTCTAGCTGTTGTTGCATTGGGCTATGACTACTTCTACAATGGAAGTGCTAATAACATATCGATAATGCTGTATCTTATGCTTATTATTCCATTGATGTTTATCGTTGAGTTGTTTAAGGGTGGCGATCGTCCATTTATCAACCTTGGTTCAACGGTGTTGGCACTGCTATATATTGCTGTTCCGATGGCTATGTTGATGGGTGTTCCTCTGATGTTGAGTGGTGGGGTGTGGAGACCTATAGTGATGATTCTTTATATATTGACTATATGGAGTAATGATACATTTGCCTACCTTGTAGGTGTGCCATTTGGTAAGCATAGATTGAATGAGAGAATATCACCTAAGAAGAGCTGGGAGGGTTTCTTTGGAGGTGTTATCGGAGGTGTAGCTATGTCGGCATTGGCAGCCTATCTGTTGGATGCAAGTTATCTCATGTGGATTGGTATTGGTGTTATCACCTCGGTGATGGGTGTAGCAGGTGATCTAATTGAGTCGATGTTTAAACGTACATGTGGAGTGAAGGATTCAGGTCAGATCTTCCCCGGTCACGGAGGATGGTTAGACCGTTTTGATGGTTTGATCTTCTCTGCTCCATTTGTATTTGTCTACCTGCTGCTTTTGCAGTTGTTAAATAATTAAAGGGTGTTTTTAACCCCTTCAAATAGATGACACAATGAAAATTAACAGAGAAGGATATAAGATTATAGGAGTTACAGGGGCGTTGTGTTTTGCACTATGGCTTATCTTCTATAAAATGCTCTACTCATATGAGTTGGGGCATCTGATGTGGTTTGGGACTACTATCTTCATTCTCTTCTGGTTCTTCGTGGTAGCCTTTTTCCGCGAGCCACGACGAGTGAAGATTCACGATCCCGAACTTGTTTTTTCGCCATGTGATGGTCGTGTTGTGGTTACCGAGGTGGTTCACGAGGGTGAATATATCAAAGAGGAGATGATGCAAATATCTATCTTTATGTCGGTGACAAATGTCCATGTTAACTGGATCCCTGTCGGTGGAGTAGTTGAGTATTTCAAGTACCATCCGGGGCGTTTTTTGGTTGCATGGCATCCAAAATCATCAACTGAGAATGAGCGTACAACAACAGTGGTGAGGCTCGATAGTGGCGATAGGGTTTTGTTTAGGCAGATTGCTGGACTTATTGCCCGACGTATTGTGTCATATATGAAGGTTGGACGCCATGTGGATCAGAATAATATTGCGGGATTTATTAAGTTTGGCTCGCGAGTAGATGTTCTTATACCAAAGGATAGTGAAGTGTTAGTTGAGATAGGTGATGGCGTAGTTGGTTCACAGACTCCTATCGCGCGTTTACCAATTAAAAAATAAGAATAGATGGATAATAGAGTTATTAGTAGTGGGTTAATCACTAATCGTATTATTGGGGCATCGATAGTTGCTATTTTGCTCTTTTTGGCGTGGTTTTTTATGGATGTGGTTGTCTATATCCTTATCTCTGCTGTGTTGGCTATTATGACAAAGCCCCTGATGAACTATCTTGTTGGCATTAAGATTAAGGGGTGGAATATTCCTCGAAATCTAGCAGCTGTGATTACTCTATTTACCATTTGGATCACTCTATTACTGCTTATCTCGCTGGTGTTACCGCTTATCGTTGGGAAGATTAATCAGCTCTCAGGTCTTGACTTTTCTGCTGTGATAAAGTCGATCGAGGAGCCGATACTCACACTTCAGCACCATGTACAGCACCTGCTATCGTTGCCTGAGAGTGACCTGTCGCTTAGTGATGCTCTGATTAAGTATGCGAAGGATAATGCTTCGTTTTCATTTCTTAATAATGCCGTGGGATCTGTAGTTGGTCTCTTTGCATCATTCGTTATCGCTTTTTTCTCAGTATCGTTTATCACCTTCTTCTTTATTAAGGATGACAGTCTGTTTATGTCGATGGTTGTCTCATTGGTGCCATCTCGACATGCTGAGAGAGCGCAGCGCGCATTCAACTCTATCACTCTCCTTCTCTCTCGCTACTTTGTAGGTCTGTTAGGTGAGAGTTCGATGATCGCCATCCTAATTAGTATAGCGATGATGAGCTTTGGAATGAGTGTTAGCGATGCAATCTTTATGGGTTTTGTTATGGGTGTACTCAATGTTATCCCCTATGCAGGACCATTTATCGGAATATGCTTTAGTCTCTTTCTGGGCGTTGTCACACCGATTGAGTCGATGGGTATTGGCTATACACTTACCGTTATTGTGATTACGTGCCTAACGATCAAGGGGTTGGATGACTTTATGCTTCAGCCGCTTCTCTATTCTGAGCGAGTAAAAGCGCATCCATTGGAGATTTTTATTGTGATCCTACTCTCGGGGTATGTCGCTGGAGTGGTTGGTATGCTGCTCGCAATACCATCATATACGGTTATTAGAGTTGTAGCGAAGGAGTTTTTCTCACGCTTCTCGTTGGTTCGTAAATTAACTCGCGAGTTGTAGATGGTTATTATAGGTGAGGTTGTCGAGGGTCGTCGTCTTGGGCGGGAGCTTGGATTTCCCACAGCAAATGTAGCGCTTAGCAGTAGTTGTGAGGTTGAAACAGGTGTCTATTATAGTAGAATCAGAGTTGGTGAGAGATGGTATTGTGGTGTAACAAACATCGGTAGTAACCCCACTGTTGGTGATACGGAGTGCCGTGCTGAGACACATATACTCGATTTTGATGAGATAATCTATGGTGAGAGGGTAGAGATAGAGATCATTGAGAAACTTCGTGAGGAGCAGCAGTTTGATTCATTAGATCAGTTGAGGAGTCAGATTGCTAAGGATATAGATTATATAGTAGATAAACAATCAAAAGAATATATGTATTTAGATCAAACAATTCCCTATAAAGTTGCCGATATATCGTTGGCAGAGTGGGGACGTAAAGAGATTGAGGTGTCGGAGCATGAGATGCCCGGGTTGATGGCTCTCAGAGCAAAATATGGAGAGCAGAAGCCACTGAATGGGGTTCGTGTCATGGGATCACTACACATGACTATTCAGACAGCTGTTCTTATCGAGACGCTTGTTGAGTTGGGTGCTGATGTGCGTTGGTGTTCATGTAATATCTTCTCTACTCAGGATCATGCAGCAGCTGCAATTGCCGCGACAGGAGTACCTGTCTTTGCGTGGAAGGGTGAGAGTCTAGAGGAGTATTGGTGGTGTACCGCAATGGCGCTCTCATTCCCCGATGGCAAAGGTCCTCAACTAATTGTTGATGATGGAGGTGATGCAACTCTGTTGATTCACAAAGGGTTTGCAGCGGAGAGAGATAGTTCAACACTCGACTATACTCCATCGTCACATGAGGAGTCGGTAATTATAGATACACTCAAGAGACTACTTGTTGAGGATGGTCAAAAGTGGCATCGTTCCGTAGAGGAGTGGAGAGGAGTTAGTGAGGAGACAACAACAGGTGTACACCGTCTCTATCAGATGGCGCAAAATGGTGAGCTTCTAATCCCAGCAATTAATGTCAATGACTCATGTACAAAGTCTAAGTTTGATAACCTATATGGTTGTAGGGAGTCTTTGGCTGATGGAATTAAGCGTGCTACAGATGTGATGATTGCCGGTAAGGTGGTTGTTGTGTGTGGTTACGGAGATGTGGGTAAAGGTTGTGCAGCCTCAATGCGCTCTTACGGTGCAAGGGTTATTGTAACTGAGATCGATCCTATATGCGCTCTTCAGGCAACAATGGAGGGCTTTGAGGTTAAGAGGCTAGAGAGTGTGGTTGGTGAGGGAAATATCTTTGTTACATGTACCGGAAATAGGGATATTATCACATTTGAACATATGAAGAGTATGCGTGACCAAGCTATAGTTTGTAATATTGGTCACTTCGATAATGAGATCGATATGGGTAGATTGGAGAGTTCAGAGGCGAAGAAATTGACGATTAAGCCACAGGTTGATAGATATACCTTTGATGATGGTCACTCTATTTTTATCCTTGCTGAGGGGCGTTTGGTTAACCTCGGTTGCGCCACTGGACACCCATCATTTGTTATGAGTAATTCATTTACAAACCAATGTCTTGCACAGATAGAGCTATGGCAGAGTGAGATGGAGGTGGGTGTATATAGATTAAGTAAAGAGTTAGATGAGGAGGTTGCTCGACTACATCTATCTAGTTTGGGTGTTGAGCTTACAGAGCTTACAGATAGCCAAGCAGAGTATATTGGTGTAAATAAGTCTGGTCCATTTAAGGCAGATCACTACCGCTACTAGTGGTAGAATGATAAGCATCGAGGGCTGCTCTACGCTATAATAGCGGTGGCAGCCCTCTAATATATTATCTATATCTCTTTTTGTCTGCTGCTGTTGCCTCGATAATGCTCATTGCGAAGCCTCCACTGCGTGCTAGCTTAACCTCAAATTTACTCTTTGATGTAACTATACTCTTTGTGATCTTATATGAGACGGGATTGCTAATGTAGTCGGCATCATCGCCATCGGCATAGAGTGTAGCTACATATCTCTTTGATGGGTCGAGAAAGTCCAGTGTAAATTTAGCTGTGCGGCGCTGTTCATCAGTCACGCCACCTACGAACCAGCTACTGCTCCCCTTTTCGCGACGTGCTATAGTGATATAATCCCCCGGCTCAGCCTCTAGATACCTGCTCTCATCCCAATCGAGAGCTACATCCTTTATAAATTGGAATGCATCCATATGTCTCTCATAATTGGATGGTAGATCAGCAGCCATCTGTAGAGGGCTATACATGGTGACGTAGTATGCCAACTGCTTAGCTAGAGTAGTATTGACATGGCGAGGTTTATTCTTCTTGCCCAAAAACTCAAAGTCAAGGTCGAAGATTCCCGGTGTATAATCCATCGGACCACCCATCAAACGGGTAAATGGGAGTATCGTTGTGTGGTTTGGTTGTAGACCTCTAAAGGATTCAAACTCTGTACCCCTTGCCGACTCGTTGCCAATAAGATTGGGGTATGTACGGCATAGCCCCGTTGGACGTACAGCCTCATGGGCATTGACACAGATCTTATATTTAGCCGCCTCGGTCACTGCATATAGATAGTGGTTAACCATCCACTGTCCGCTATGGTACTCGCCACGAGGGATAATATCGCTTACATATCCGCTCTTGACAGCATTATAGCCATTATCAACCATAAATTGATATGCTTTATGCATTTGGCGTTCGTAGCTGCGCACCGAGCAGGCTGTTTCGTGGTGCATCATTAGGCGCACACCTCTCTGCTCTGCATAATTAGTGAGATAAGGAAGATCGAAATCGGGGTATGGGGTGACGAAATCAAATACATACTCCTTTGAGAATTTATCGTAATCCTCCCACCCTTCGTTCCACCCCTCGACCAACACCTGATCGAATCCATGATCGGCTGCAAAATCTATATAGCGCTTTACATTCTCTGTTGTCGCAGCGTGTCGACCATGTGGCTTAGCTGTAGAGTAATCGGTCTCACCCAACTTTACAGTGACGAAATCCTTGGTGTAGCTCCAGCTACGATAGCTAGAGATCATCTCCCACCAAACACCAATATACTTTACCGGCTTAATCCACGACACATCATCATATGCCAATGGCTCATTGAGATTGAGCGTCATTCGTGAGGATAGAATATCTCGTGCATCATCGCTCACATGGATCGTTCTCCATGGTGATGCAAATGGGGTCTGTATATACCCCTTATTGCCGATAGCATCTGGTGTCAGAGCTGATGTGAATATAAAGTTCTTATCATCCAACTCAAGATGCATACATGAGTAATCAATGAGTGCAGCCTCATGTATGTTGATATATATACCCTCGTCACTCTTCATCTGGATAGATGTCTGGACTGCACACTCAGAGAAGGGAAATTGAGCCTTCGAGTATTTTTCATATGTTGCTGTGATATTGCGCACTTCACTCAATCGGCTCTCATTGTAGTCATACTCCTGAGTATCATAATCGCCCTGTATCCATAGTGCATGGTGATCGCCCGTCATTGCAAACTCTGTTCGTTCATCCTCTATAATGAAGTGGTTTAAGGCAGGAGAGCTGGGGAATATATATCTAAAGGCTAGCCCCTCATCGAACACTCTGAAGCAGATTGACATATCTCTCTTCAACGTCTCCTGTCGAAGAGTAACAGTCATCTCATTATAGTGGTTGCGTATCACACTCTCCTCTCCCCAGACGGGACTCCACGTCTGGTCAAATGTGTTGTGATCCTTCTTGATAAAGGTGAACCCATCAAGCAGATCCTCCTTGTCTTTGAGGTCTAGACCCAGCTTTGATTGGCGAATGACCTCGCTATCTCTATATTTTAGCTGGTATGTAGGCTCTCCATTTGAGGTTAGTTTAAACTCTACTGATAGATTGCCATTTGGTGAGGTTAGACTCTGTGCAGCTACATTGGTGGCAAAGAGAAGTAGTGCGGTGATAAATTGTATACTCTTCATGTTTTAATTTATGTTTGTCAGATTTGTTGGTTCAGGTGGGTTTGTTTACAAAGGTACGACCCTTATAGAACAACAACAAGCAACAAATATAAATTAAAATAAAAAATAATTGCAAGTGGTTTATTTGTAATTATTTACAATTTTTCGTATATGTGAAAATTAAGATTAAATATTGATAAAAGTGAGCAATGACTCATCACTATACTCCGACCATAATATCTAGTAATAAGACTCTAAATATGTGTTCCAATTGATTTAATACGCTGCTCAAACTCATCATTATCCACTAAACTGCGACTCTTAGCCTTTGTTTTATAGACATAAATTGTATTGATCGAGAGATTGAGGTATTTTGATATTTGCGAGATGTCATCTATACCTAACCGTATAAGTGCGAAGATCTTCACCTCGGCAGGCATAGGTTCACTCTCTTCGATTATAACTTGATCTTCAGGGGCAAAAAGACAATTGTATTCATCTATGAATGTTGGATATAACTTGACAAATGCACTGTCGAATGCTCTCGAAATCCTATTTCGCTCTTGACGTGTATCCATCCTGTTAAGCTCTGTCAATAGATCAACATAGTGCTTTGCTCGTATTTGGTGATTCATTATCTTACTGATAGCCTCCACCCTCTCAACAAATGGAATATCATCATATAACGACTTGATAATATGTATGTATTTAATATTATTTGCGTGGTCAAGTCGCTCATTACTCTCAATTAGCTGCGCATTCATACTCTCTAACATCTGCGCCCTGTCTCCTATCTCCTGCCTAGCTAGTCTTAGCTTAATATTACGCCTCTTTATCTTTATAAACATTACAACGACACCTGCTAATAGTGCAATAAAAAGCACCAATACACTAATAACAAGAGCGAGCGATTGACTGATAATATCATATCTCTGACCATCAATTTGTGGCATAATAGCTTGGATCTCCAATTTTCGCAGAGGGTCATTATAAAAATTGACATCGTTGTACGCCTTGTGAATATAACGACTAGCCCGTTTCAGATCACCTCTCTCATACATGTAGTTAGAGAGAATCTTTGCCGAGAGCGTCTGGCGAGTAGATGATTCAATATCTGCAATTGCCGAGAGAGCCATGTAGTAGATAGAATTATACCTATCGCCTAACCCCTCATAACAACTACCCAGAGCAAAATATAACTTTGAAGAGTTGCGTAGACTTAGATTGGGGGTCTCCAATGATTGTTTGATTAATGCTATTGACTCCTGAAAATTCTTATAACGATAGACCTCGTTTTGGATGGTTAGAAAGCGATAATCAAATGTTGACTCTGGCAGTAGATCCATTGCTAGATCACGATATTTGAGCTGCTCGCTAGAGTATTGACTAGCTCTAACTCTTGAACTTACAGGATATGACCTCATGCTTCTGTAGAGTTGAGAGGCTGCGATATAGAAGTTTACCACCACATCATCTGAGAGACCCTCAGTAACAAAGCCCTCAACGATCTCTGCAGCCTCTTTGAAGAGACCGACATTTGAGTAGCATAGTAGGAGATTACACTGCGCTTTAGCTATATCATCTCGCTCTACAGCCAGCTCACTGCACATAATAGCATAGCGATATGCCGAGTCGTGTTGGTAGATCTTATACTCCTCGAAAAGATCATTAGCCACAATAAATCGACTCTTTTTAGTTACGCTATTGTTAAGTCTAAATTTTAATTTGCTGATTGCCTGCTCTTTGATTGATATATATTGCTGTTCGTTCTCGATAGACTCATCTAAGCGCATGAGTACATCGTTAATATTTTTACTATGTGAATAGCTCTTTAGAGGTAGGCAAAGCAGTATAATATATAGGAGAAGTTTCATAATTAAAAATTTACATAAATCTTTCCCAAACTATTGGAGGAGTCTTTTTTTAGGTTTAACAATAGCGGCGACCCATTTGGATCGCCGCTATAAGATTTGATGTTGAAGGTAGATTACAACAAGCCGATCTCTGTGAGGACATTGTTTGTAGCGCGTACAGCCTTAGCTGAAGCCTCAAACGCAGCCTTCTCCTCGTCGTTCAACTCGATCTCAACGATCTTCTCGATTCCGTTAGCGCCGATGATTGCTGGTACACCGATGCAGATGTCTGACTCGCCATACTCACCATCCAATAGGCATGAACATGGGATCATTCTCTTCTGATCGTTGATGATAGCCTCAACAACTGATGATGCTGAGGCTCCGGGTGCATACCATGCCGATGTTCCCAATAGACCTGTCAAGGTAGCTCCTCCAACCATTGTATCCTTAGAGACCTTAGCCAAAGCCTCTGCATCGAGGAACTGAGATACTGGTACACCCTTGATAGCAGCCTTAGCTGTTAGAGGGATCATCGTTGTATCACCGTGACCGCCGATAACCATACCCTCAATATCTGAGATTGGAGATCCTGTAGCCAACGACAAGTATGTGCGGAAACGTGATGAATCCAAAGCACCACCCATACCGATAATACGGTTCTTAGGCAATCCTGTAGACTTAACAGCGAGGTAAGTCAAAGTGTCCATAGGGTTTGATACAACAACGATAATTGCGTTTGGAGAGAACTTAACAACATTCTCAACTACAGACTTAACGATGTTTGCGTTTGTTCCGATCAACTCCTCGCGAGTCATACCCGGCTTACGAGGTATTCCTGAAGTGATAACAACAACATCTGAATCAGCAGTCTTAGAGTAGTCGTTAGTAACACCAACCATCTTAGTCTTGAAATCCATTGTTGCTGACATCTGCATCATATCAAGCATCTTACCCTCAGCAAGACCCTCTTTGATGTCGATCAAAACAACCTCGCTAGCAACCTCGCGGATCGCCAATACATTAGCGCACGTAGCACCTACTGCTCCTGCACCTACAACTGTAACCTTTGACATTTTTTTATTAATTTTATATTAGTATAATTTGCTCTGCTCAAATAGTAATACGCAAATATAACTGTTATTTTTCTAACATCCAAATTATTTGTGTCAGATAATAGAGTAAACAAATGAAAATCATTGACTACATCGTAGGGTGTTATACAGAGCAAAGCGAAGTATCTCACATGCTCTATTGTAGATGATGTGAGGTACTTCGCTTTGCTACGTGTGATAATCTCGGGCAGGGTATGGTAGCTTATTCTATTTTGCCCACTCTAGGTTGCGGATCTTAACTGGTTTCTCGCTTTTTAGAGATAATGCGCTATTTGAGAAAAACCCGATTGATAATAGCGAAAATTTTGATGCATTTGCAGATATACCCTCTAGTTGGACTCTATATTTTAGAGGAATATCTTGTGGAATTTTTTGATCTTGAGCGCTCCACCCAGACGCAAGCGCTTTGTTTGGAACGCCACATAATATCTTCATGTTGCTACCATCATATGAGTTTCCTTCATCATCAAATGCGAATACATCGCCATAATTTAATCGTAACTCATCATCAGCTCCAAAATTCGTAACTAACATATCAATTACAACTGTGCCTGATGAATAGGCACATCGAGTGATTTTAAGATCAAAATCAGGGTGTGGTGACTCAATCTTTACCTGCGCTGAAGCCACAGCAGTCATAGCGCAGATCACGAACATTGTTAAAAATAGTCTTTTTATCTTTTAATTTTTTATATTTGGTAAATATAGTAATAGCACTCTCTTTAGCAATGAACTCCGTGTTGCATCGTGAAGTTCACGGCAAATGTAATATTAATTTTGTAATTGAAACTCAAAAGAGGGTAATATTTCTCTATAAATTTATATCTTTGCATAAAATTAAATGCAATATACAATGTACAGCGAATTAAAGAGTATTATTGAGCAGGCGTGGGAGAATCGCGAAATGCTTGCTGATGAAGTGGTTAAGAATACAATCCGTAGGGTGGTTGAGTTGGTCGACAAGGGTGAGTTGCGTACCGCTGAGCCAATAGATATTGAGAACAGCAAGTGGCAGGTGAATGAGTGGGTTAAGAAGGCGGTGATTCTATACTTCCCTATTCAGAAGATGCGTACTATGCGTGCTGGTGAGTTGGAGTGGAATGATAAGATGGATCTTAAATCGGACTACGAGAAGTTGGGTGTACGTATTGTGCCTCAGGCAGTTGCACGCTACGGTGCATATATCGCCCCCGGTGCTATCCTCATGCCATCGTATGTTAATATCGGTGCTTATGTCGATTCAGGTACTATGGTTGATACTTGGGCTACGGTGGGTTCATGTGCGCAGATTGGTAAGAATGTTCACCTTAGCGGTGGCGTTGGAATCGGTGGAGTGTTGGAGCCTGTGCAGGCTGCTCCGGTGATTATAGAGGATAACTGCTTTATCGGCTCTCGTGTGATTGTCGTTGAGGGTGCGCATATCTGTCGTGAGTCGGTGTTGGGATCGAACACCGTTATCACTGGATCGACACATATTATTGATGTTACAGGTGATGAGCCAGTTGAGTATAAGGGATATGTTCCTCCACGTTCGGTGGTTATCCCCGGAACATATAATCGTAAGTTCCCCGCTGGTGAGTATGGTGTGCCATGTGCATTGATTATCGGAAAGCGTAAGGAGTCGACAGATAAAAAGACATCGTTGAACGATACTCTTCGTGACTTTAATATTAGCTAGAGCGTTGCAGGACGGCTAGATTTGGCATTGATGTCAAAAATGGTTGGTAAAACTGTTGTAATCAGCTGATATTCAATGATATTTATTACCTTGGTTGAAGCACGTTTCAATTAAGGTAATTTTTTATGGAAAACAAGGTCAAAAGAGTAGAAAACACGCTGTTGGGCGTGTGACAGTTAAGATGTTCAGCGTTTGGGCAGATGAAGTGGTCGGCAAAGATTCAGATGCAATAATTGTGACATATTCTTCACCTCGGAGAACGATAGAGTTACAAAATCCAACGAGAAAGTAAGGTTTTGTAAATGGGTCGTATAGCGACTGGATTACTGCGATTCTATGGGGCAATAATAGTCCTAGCAATATTTATGGGAAGAAATTAGAACTCTCCTTATTTTATTCCGTTACTAAATTTATAGCATCTAAAATTCTATCATTAACGGTAAAATCACAAAATCTATCTTTGCAGAATGATATTGAATCATCCCCCATACTCTTTACTAAACTATTGTCATCAATGAATCGCTTCATTGCATTAACAAGTGCATCAATGTTTTTAGGCTGTATCAAAATGCCGTTACGACCATAATTTATAGTCTCTCTACAACTTGGAGCATCAGTTGTAATAATAGCTCGCCCCATAGCCATTGCCTCTATGGTTGTGAGCGGTGCATCTTCTCGATATGATGGTAGCACATAAACTGAACATTGACTATAAAACCGTTGCATATCTTTAACTTCAGAATAATAATCTACAATGTCTGTATCAATATATCTATCAGCAAATAACTCTTTATCTATGTTATTAGTAGAATTAGGGTTAGCTGTTTCTAAGAAAAGGAAACGAATATTATTGTACTCTTGTTTAATTCGTTTTGCTGCCTCGGCATATTCTATCACTCCTTTGTCATTAAGCATTGGTGATGCCATAGCAAATGTAAGTTGATCTGGGTGAGGTGTTGGTATATAGTTCTCCATATATGCTCCGTATCGATCAAGCGTAACAGTTTTCTCTCTTTTAACAAGGTAAAAATGATCAAACGCATCAAGATCCATAAGACATCTAAACACAACTTTATTAGCTACCCTAAGACCCATTTTCTGAAAGTATGGTAAATAATCGGCGTTAGTAATTAAAACAGAAATATCTTTTACTCCACATAATTTTGCAGCTATAGAGCCGTATGCTGCAGGTTGAGTTGTGTAGCTAAACACTGCGCTTGGCTTGAGTTTGCGAAGCAATATATACAGTCTGTATATATACTTTGCTGAAGCAAATAACTTTGAACTTTTATTATTACTCTCAAATGCAATAGTTTTAGCTCCAATCTTTTCAAGTTCACCAGCATCAGGACTTTTTGGAGCTATAATATACACAACATAATCCAGTTTAATAATCTTTGTAATTAAATCCTTAAATAGGACAAAGGTCGATCTATTGCTCGGAGCAATCAATGCTAATGTTTTCTTTTCGTTCATATTTTTTCTATTAGCTACATTCACTCTTGTTTGGTATAATATATCCAAACTTAGTTGATGGTTCGGTTGGAGTGATACCCATAAGTGCCATTTCTGCTGCATTGTCCTCTACAGCTTTTGCCATTTTGATTATTGTCTCAAAGTAGCCAGCCTCCACATAGGAGTCGCTGGGCATCACTATTACAATCTCATCTTTGCTGCATCTTTTCTCTTTAAGCAGATAACTTACAGAAAGGGCAATTGCTGGGAATGTGTCACGACGCATAGGCTCAGTGACAATATCTACACTCTTACCGAGCTGATTTATAATTGAATCATATTGAGATGCACTCGTTGCAACAGTCAATTGGGCTTCAATACCAGAGGCTTTGATTTGACGAGCAATACGCTGTATCATAGACTCCAACCCACCATCTTCTTTTTAAAGCAACTTCAAAAACTGCTTAGATCGTGCATCATTTGATAAGGGCCATAGGCGCTTACCTGAACCGCCTGATAGGCATATCTTATAGCGTTGCTTTAAACTCTTTATATGTTCTCTCAACACCATTTCTCAAGGAGATAGATGGACTCCAACCCATATTATATAATTTAGTAGAATCCATTAGTTTGCGAGGTGTGCCATCAGGTTTAGTGAAATCCCATTCGATCTCACCATCGAAACCAACCACTTCGGCAACCATTTCAGCCAATGCCTTGATGGTCAGTTCCGACTGAGAGCCAACGTTTACGTGACCGTAATCTGAATAGTTTAGCATACAGAAAATCGTAGCATCTGCCATATCATCAGCGTGAAGGAACTCTCTATATGGTGAACCTGTACCCCATAGTGTAACCTTTGCTCCGCTCTCTTTTGCTTCGTGGAATTTACGCAACAAGGCAGGTAGAACGTGTGAGTTTTCGAGGTGATAGTTGTCGCCCGTACCGTACAGATTTGTTGGCATAACACTTACAAAATCGCACCCATACTGTTTGCGGTAGTAGTCGCACATCTTGATACCGGAGATCTTCGCTATTGCGTATCCCTCGTTTGTTGGCTCTAATAAACCTGTCAACAAGGCATTCTCGCTCATGGGCTGCAGTGCCATCTTTGGATAGATACACGAGCTACCAAGGAACATCAATTTCTTAACTCCATTAAGATATGATGCGTGGAGAACATTATTCTGAATCATCGAGTTCTCGTAGAAGAACTGGGCAGGATAGCTGTTGTTTGCAACGATACCACCAACCTTTGCAGCTGCTAGGAATACATATTCAGGTTTTTCTCTCTCAAAAAACTCATTGACCTGTTGCTGTGAAGTTAAATCAAGTTCTTTATGAGTACGTAATACAAAGTTTGTATATCCCTTAGATTGCAGATTACGAAGAATAGCTGATCCAACCATCCCTCGATGTCCTGCAATATATATATTTGCCTCTTTATTCATTATAGATTAGATTTTAGGTGCAATTTACGAACAAATTTCATATCATGCTCTACCATAATCTTTACGAGCTCAGGAAAAGATGTTTGTCGAGGATTCCAGTCGAGAAGTGTTTTTGCTTTTGTTGGATCTCCTAACAGTTGTTCAACCTCTGCTGGACGGAAGAATTTAGGATCTACTGCAACTAACTCTCTGCCTGTTGCTATGTCAATACCTTTTTCATCTACACCCTTACCTTCCCAACGAAGCTCAATACCAACCTCCTTGAACGCAAGAATTGTAAATTCACGTACTGTGTGATATTCGCCTGTTGCAATCACAAAATCTTCTGGCGTTGGGTGTTGAAGAATCATCCACATACACTCTACATAATCTTTAGCATATCCCCAATCTCTCAACGAATCCATGTTTCCCAGGTATAACTTATCTTGAAATCCTTGAGCTATACGAGCTGCCGCTAGGGTAATTTTACGCGTCACAAATGTCTCACCTCGACGCTCTGATTCGTGGTTAAAAAGGATGCCGTTTACAGCATACATTCCATACG
>JBCQTG010000048.1:0-14597 GCA_047178765.1 Rikenellaceae bacterium
TCAGCCAAAAGCTCTGCTCCGTGGTTGATATAGACCTCAGATGCCATATCCATATCTACACCTGCACGGATTCCATTTAGTGCTGCGTGCTTATCATCTGACGCTGTTCCGTGGGCTATGGTCTCCTGCACTGAATCCCAATCTGAGACCATAAATCCATCATATCCCCACTCGCCACGTAGCACATCGGTGAGTAGCCACTTGTTTGTAGATGCAGGAACACCTTGAACAGTGTTGAATGCCGACATAAACGATGCTACACCTGCATCAGCAGCCGCTTTGAATGGAGGGAAGTAGACATTGCGTAGAGTCCTCTCAGATAGCTCTATTGTTGCGTAGTCTCGTCCACCCTCAGCTGCTCCATACCCCACGAAGTGCTTTGCACAGGCTGCAATGGTGTTCTCATCCTCTAGCGAAGATCCCTGAATACCCTTGATGCGAGCCAATCCCACCTGAGTGGTGAGGTAGACATCCTCTCCTGCACCCTCCATCACACGACCCCAACGAGGATCGCGAGATATATCGACCATCGGTGCATATGTCCAGTTAATTCCATTTGCTGCCGCCTCAATTGTTGAGTGGTAAGCACTCAACTCTACCGCCTCCATATCGAAGCTGGCAGCATCTGCCAACGGAATAGGGAACATCGTCTTGTAGCCATGGATAACATCGAACCCAAAGAGCAGAGGTATCCCCAATCGAGACTCCTCAACGGCGATCTTCTGTAGTCGATGTGTCGCTGCCGCCCCTGTTAGGTTGAGGAAATTACCCACCTTTCCTGTTCGCACCAACTCATCGAGATCTTTGGTTGCGGGATCTACCTCCACTGTTGCCCCTGTAGAGACATATGGGTCGGAGATTAGATTCATCTGTCCCAACTTCTCCTCGATGGTCATTTGAGCTATTAGCTGCTCAATTTTTTGACTCTGAGGGTCGGTTGATGTTGGTGCGCACGCTGCAAAAAGTAGTGTTGCAGCAGCGATCATATAAAGATAATTTTTCATAATATTTATTTCCAGCTAAATGAGACAATAGATTTTAATGGGATGACATATCTAAATGCCTTATCCTCACTCTGATGTATCGAGACCTCAACGCTCTCGGAGTTGCTATTTACAGCTATCACAGCGTATGAGCCATCGCTGTTTTTAAATGCTAGATACTCCAATCCACTTGTTGTGAATCCATCGGTAGAGATACGTACAGCACCTGGTTTAATCACCTTTGAGCAGTGTGCAAGGTTGTAGTAGTGGGTGTTGTACTTCAACGATTTGTAGTTGCTAGAGCTGATCTCTATAGCTCCGTAGCAGGTTGAGCAGCCACCTGGGCGGTATGGTCCTCGCTGATCGTCCAACATCATATTCCATAGTAGAACTGCCCTTCCGTGGCGCGAGAGTGTACCGATGAAGATGTCGCTAAAGTCGGTTATCAAAGAGCTGCTAAATGAGTAGTTCCACTCTCCGATCGAAGCCTCGGTGAAGTAGATGCTCTTCTGCGGAAAGGCATTGTAGATACCATCGAGAGTCGAGACATCACCACCGTAGTTATGCCAAGCTGAACCATCTATATAGTCAGCCACCTCAGACTGATAGAGCTTCACAGGATAATCATACTGGTCAGAAATACCATCATAGTCGTAGTTGTGGTCGTAGGCAAGGATCTTTATGTCGGGGCATTGAGCGGCAAACTTTGGTCCCAACACCTTTAGGAAATCTCGCTGATCCTCCCACGGCATATATAGCGACATAGAATTACCCTGATTCAGAGGTTCGTTTTGCAGAGTGATAGCGTGGATTGGGAAGCCGTTATCCTCCATCTCCTCTATCCATTTAATGAAATAGTCTGCATATTCATCGTAATACTCTGGATTGAGTCGACCGCTAGTCCATGAGTCATAGGGGGTTGTGAGATCATCCACCTCAACCTTCATCCATTTGGGGCAAGACCATGGCGATCCCAAAATTCGCACCTCGGGGTTGATATTGAGAATCTCATTTAGGATAACCCAGATAGATGACTTCTCAATCTGAGGAATTGCAAAATCTGCATCTGGATCATCCCAACAGGTGTACTCATCCATCGAAAAGTCTGAACCTCCAATATGAACACGAACAAAGCTAAATCCCAATCCCTCTGTTGGGTCGAAACACTTGTTGAGCAGTGTTGCACGGTCTGAACTCGACATTCTCAATAGGTTGTAACATGTAGAACCCGTTATCGCAGGTCCAAATCCAATGATCTCATCATCGTCATACGCTCCATCATCAATGAGGTCTATTCGATAGGGAGACATGCTTACCGTAGAGTAGTCAACAGCACTATTTTGAAATAGTGTTCCACCCGAAGCGGTAGTCGTGTAGACCATCACATCTCCCGAGACTATCGTTGGCGTAGAGCTGGGGTCACTCTCCTTTGCACAGATCACCATAGGAGCTGCAAGCAGTGTAACAAGCAGAGTGTATATTGTCTTATTAAATATATTTTTCATGGCTATAGTTTTTAGTAACCTAAGTTTTGTTCTATGTTAGTATTGCTATCAAGTACGGTTGTCGGAATAGGCATTAGTGCCGTTAGTTTGGTCATTGCCTTGCGTGACTGATAGTAGCTATCCGCTGCATTTACTGCATCACAAACCGAAATAAGGGTTGAGTAATCATCATCATACCTGAGAAGATCGAACCATCGATGCCCCTCGAAAGCTAGCTCCAAACGACGCTCATGCAGAACCGCTTCGCGTGCTGCGGTGGCATCCATGCCAGTATCAAGAGTTGCAATGCCTGCACGAGAACGAATATCATTTACAATCTCGATTGCATTCGAAGCTGAACCGCTATTTGCCAAAGCCTCGGCATGGAGCAATTTAATATCGGCAAGTCGCATAATATAGATCGGAGTGACATTGGTAGGGAGCTTGTGCATAAAGGCGTAGCTGCTAGATGGATAGTGGAACGACCATGTTGTCTCGTCGTAGACCACCGAAGCGGCTTTTCGTTTTGCATCTCCCTCTTTATCGTAGGCACTGGTAAGGAGTCTCGAAGGTGTACACCACTTAGCCCAACTGAAGCTGTCGCTAGGGTTAAAGGCGTTGCGGTAGAACATCATCCACATCCATGAACCCGAAGTTTGACTCGACCATGAGACCTCGAAGATCGACTCGGTGGTATCCTGATTCGCCATAGTCTCGCCATAGCTCCACATATCAACGTAGTTGGTTGTTAGGGTGTAACCCAGAGCCTCAACAGCCTCGCAATGCTCAATAACCTTACTCCAATTGCGGAAGTGTGGCATTGCGTAGAATCGCGCCATCACACCGTGTGCAAAACCCTTTGTGATCTTAAATTTATCGCCCTCAACATCGGGGGCATTGTCACATGCGAAGTTCTCGACATCCGCAATAATCTGCGCTCCAACAAGATCAGGAGATACTCTTTCGGGGAAGTAGAGATGATATACCTCCTCGATATTAGCCGAGGTGATTGCGGGTGGAATCTCCGTAACCATTGGGATATCCCCAAAGAGATAGATCATATTGATCCAGATATAGGCTCTCCACACTAGTGCCTCCGACAACCACTCGTTATACTCCGTAGTTGTCAACGATGAGTCATTTGCCTTCACCGTATCGATATAGCAGATTATCTGATTCGCCTTATCGATTGCATTCATCGAGTAGTCCCAAAGTGTATAGGCAAACTCATTGTCGCTATCGATCCTGTTTGACTCCACAGCAACCAACTTTGCCTCACTCATATTTCCTCCATAGGCGTTGTCGCTACGGACATCGCTCATGGTAATTAACTGATACCAATAGCTCTGCATATCGCCACTCATATAGCTATACATTGCCTCTAGCTGACCCAAAATATCCTCTCGTGTAGTGATCGCCGAGTCACTATCGCTAGATGTAGTGACATTATTCTCGTTATAGATCGTCGTTGGGTATTTATCCAACTCGCAGGCGCAGAGAGCCACGAGCAGTACGATACTATATTTTATATTCATTTTCATATCTTTCGCTCATTTAGAAATTAACATTCAATCCGACAATTGCGGTCTTTACATTTGGATATGTTCCCCAATCTATACCCATCTGAGTAGCATCACTCATCTGGCTAACCTCAGGATCGTAGCCCGAGTATTTAGTAAAGGTGATGAAGTTGTTCAGTGTTATATAGGGCTGTACCCTTGAGATATTCAATTTCTTTAGCCTTGGACCAGTGAAGTCGTAGGCAAGTGTGATGCTCTTGATCTTGATATATGAACCATCCTCTATCCAACGAGTTGAGTTCTTGAGGTTGTAGGCATCGGTTGTCGCACGAGGCATATCGGTGATCTGCCCGGGGATCTGCCATCTATCCAATACAGCTGTGGTCTGGTTATTTCCGTTATACATTCCCTCAGTCTCGATTCTCGAAGCGTTGAAGATGTCATTTCCATATGATCCCGTAACCAAAACATTGAGGTTAAAGCCCTTCCACGAGAAGTTGTTGGTGATTCCAAAGGTGAATGCAGGGTTGGCATCACCAATATAGCTCTTATCATCAGGGGTGATCTCTCCATCGCCATTGAGATCTCGATAGATCAAGTCTCCTGTCTCTGGATCTACACCATCTGAGATATATCCCCAGAACATCGACAGCGACTGACCTGGCTCCATACGAATAGCGTAGTCGTTGGTTACATCAGATGTCATTCCATAGTAATATACCTGCTGCAACTCCAATGACTCCAACTTGTTGACATTGCGAGAGATATTAAAGTCGGTTGTCCAGACAAAATCTTTCTTTGTGATATTCACCGAAGAGATGGTGATCTCTAATCCACGGTTCGACATCTCTCCCTCGTTGCGCATAATATTTGGATATGGCTCGGGTAGGTCTACGCTCATCAACATGTCGCGTGTGTATTTATAGTAGTAGTCAAACGTAAAACTCAATCGACCCTTGAATAGTGATAGGTCTACTCCCACATTGGTTTGAGTAGTAGTCTCCCAGGTCAACTCCTCGTTTTTGATGTTGCTAGTTGATCCTACGGTAGGCACTGCCTGAGCATAGTCATCATCTGTCCAGTCGTAGTAGTTGGTATAATATTGCTGAAGGTATCCATATTCCTCCAATCCCGATTGGTTACCTGTCATACCCCAACCTGCACGCAACTTTAGATCAGAGATCCAATCAATGCCGCTCATAAACTTCTCTCCCGAGATACGCCATGCAGCAGAGAAAGATGGGAAGGTTCCCCAACGGTGGTCGGGTGCTAATTTCGACGATCCATCGGCACGCACATTGGCTGTGAAGAGATATTTGCTCTTGTAGTTATAGCTTAGACGAGCTAGGTATGACATTATCGACCACTCTGACTCATCGTAGTACTGCCCTAGAGTACCGCCATTATTTCCTCCGCTAAGGTTTGTAATAGCATTGTCGTTACTATCTGAGAAGTAGCTTCGGTAACCCATCAGCTGCTCCCACTTCGAGGTGGTAGCCGATGTTCCTCCCAATATCTCGAAGTTATGATCTCCAAACGACTTGTTGTAGGTGAGGATATTGTCGTAGACCATACGCATATCATCTGATCGAGTATCTGATGCCTCGCCATGAAGTGTCCGACCATAGGTGGTGCGAATTGGATCGAGGAATGTTGAGGCGTGGTACCAGCTGCGATCCATCGTAACCGTAGACTTAAAGCTAAGATCCTTCGTGAAGTTCAGGGTTACACCTCCCGTGAGGATCAACCTATCGGTTGTATATTGGTTATAATCCGTACGTGCTATATTCTCCAACGGAGAGGTTAGCTCAGCTCCATAGAAGTTATTGTAGTATTGATCTGGATTCTCGCTATCCCAAATTGGTGCATAGGTTGGTGTGGTGATAGCCGAGATAACAACTCCTGCACGGTTTGCACCTTGACCAGTGATGATATCTCCAAACGAATTGTTGTTTGAGTAGGTCACTGAGGCACTCGCACTCAACCATTTATATAGCTTAGTATCGAAATTAGCCTTGACATTATATCGCTTTGACTCTGTTGAGGTTATTACCCCCTGCTCATCGGTATATCCTCCACCTAGATAGTATGAGGATTTATCATTTGCATTAGAGACTGAAAATTGGTAGTTCTGGTTGATTCCCGTTGAGTAGGTTTCATCGAACCAATCGGTAGTATCGCTAAGGTCTGAAGGTAGTCCCGAGACCGCGCCACTCTCGTTCATCAACTCGATATACTGCTCTGTATTTAACACATCGTATGTCTTAGCGACATTTGAGATGCCTACATAACTAGAGAACGAGACACTTGGACCTTGAGACTTAGCACCATTTTTGGTGGTGATAAGCACCACTCCATTGGCTGCTCGCGATCCATAGATAGCTGCCGAAGAGGCATCTTTAAGTACCGACATCGACTCAATCTCATTGGGCGAAAGGAAGGCAATAGCATTGCTACCCTCACCTACTGGCACTCCATCAACAACATATAGAGGGTCATTGCTCGAAGAGATAGAGGATGCTCCACGAATACGAACAACCATCCCCTGCCCTGGTGCGCCATTAGTTTGAATAACTTGAACTCCAGCCGCCTTACCCTGCAAAGCTCCCGAAGCTGAGGTGATAGGTCGAGTGTCGAGATCCTCAGTCGATACCGTTGAGACAGCCGTTGTTAGGTCACCCCTCTTCACCGATCCATAGCCCACAACCACAACCTCGCCTAGCGAGAGTGCATCTTCAACCATAACAACATCGATTGTTGATCTGCTCGAAATCTCTTGCTCTTGAGTAATATACCCTATATATTGAAATACAAGAGTTGCTGAGCTAGATGATACACTCAACAAGTAGTTTCCATCATAGTCTACAACCGTTCCGTTGTCTGTTCCCTTCTCAATAACGGCTGTTCCGATAAGTGGTAGATTCTGTTTGTCTTTTACATTTCCACCAATTTTAATAGTCTGTCCAAAAGCTACCGTATTACAAAGCATCAATGTGCAGAGTAAGATCAGATAACTTAATGGACTGAACCTTCTGCATTTTGTAGAGGTGTTAGTCATAATTAGTTAGTATAAGTTAATATTCTAGACTCGCTGTGTGGCGGTGTGAGTAACATAAAGCCTCAGCTCAGCGGTTAAAACAAAATTACATCTATAAAACCACCAATCCAAAGCGATGTAAGTAAATAGTAAATCCCGCAAAATATCAAAACCCTGAAAACCAAAGATATATATAAAAACATAGAGCCTATTTTAGTAGGCTCTATAAACTTGATATTTCTCTCAGATTACCCCTCTTGGCTCAATTCTCCCATAGATTTGATCCTCTCATCGAAGAGTTCTTTGGTGATAACAGTGCTGTTTTTGATCTTTGAACGGTAGTTATATATTGTACTCATCGAGCAGTTCAGCAGTGCCGCGATTGTTGCAGAGTCGTTGAAACCTAAGCGGATAAGGGCAAAGACTCGCAGCTCGCGATTGAGACCCTCCTTTTGGCTAATATGAAACTGTGCATCACTCTCCAACATCATATTAAGCTCCTCGATAAAGCTGGGAAAAAGACGCATAAAGGTAGAGTCGAAGAGTTCATAAAACTTTTGTCGCTCCCGCTCAATGTGCTTCACACTATCACACTCCCTGCGTAGTGTGTCGACCTTATTAGTGTTGAGCATCTTGCGAACATATCGGCGATATTCATCTAGCTGCTCAATATATTGCGAACAGATCATAAAGAAGTTACTTATATACTCCTCCTTAACCCTATTCGCCTCGGCAATACGGCTATTGAGTTCCAACAGCTTCAAATTACCACTGCTCAGATCTGCGTTCAAGCTGCTCAGATCAGCGTATGCCGCCTTTAATTTCAACTGAGAGGCAGCTAACCGCCTACGTTGACGACTGATATATAGAATTACCACAATCAAAATCACAACAAATAGGGATACTATCAATGTTATGATCTTATATAGTCTGGTCGACTTCTCCTTCTGGATATTATAGGCTTGTTCAGTCTCTACCAATGCCCGCGAGACCTGCAACGGTCTGAGTTTAGAGTTGTAGAATATGGCATCGTTAACAATATATCGCATATAACGCATTGTGAGATCGATATCGTTATCAACCTCAATAAAGTAATCTACCAACCCACTCAATGCCCCATGGTCCATAATTGCTAGAGTTGCATCTACCGAGGCAGCCTTGGCATACCAATATCTCTTCTCGTTTTTGCGCCCCATACACTCACTGGCTACACCGATAAGAAATGAGATCTTTGCGTAGGCATGATCGCTCTTATCGTAGTGTTTTAGCGACTCTAAACCATAGTTATACCCCTGCTCGTAGTTCCCCTCATCGACCCATTTTGTTATCATCACCTCATCTAGGAGTTCCGACTGCTCAGGGAAGTTTTCAATTAGTGAGTTCTCGTAGTAACTCTTGCTGCCTTGTGCTTGGACTCTGATGGAGCTGTCGATAGAGTATCTACTGAGTTCTTCGAAGTATTTGCGACGAGCAATGTAGTAGTTTTGCCACAATTGGCGATCGAAACTTGTGGTATCCAACTTCTCAAACAACACAGATGCCTCATGGTATGAACCCGAAGAGGAGTATAGTCGAGCTAGTTCGATATATCCTTCATCCACACTCTTTGTGTCTTTTAAGCTCTTTGCGATGGAGATGTTTTTATTGATGTAGTAACATGCTGAGTCAAATTGATAGGATAGGTATTCATCCGCAATCTTTTCATTAAGCACCATAGCCTTTGGGCTATTTGGTGGAGTTTCACCCAACATCTGCTTAATTGTCTCTATTCGGTTCTCTTTTTTTATCTGAAACTCCTCTCGACGCTCAAGCAGAGATTTGAGACTCTTTATCTCATCTTTTAACTTGGTGTCACACTCGTCAGAGAATCCATGGTTAATAGATGTAAAAATAAGAGTGAATATGGACAAAAGTACTCTGTAAATGAATCTATTCATATCTAAGGTTGTAGTTTTTGATCTTATAACAAACTTACATAAAATTTCTCTAATTACAAGCGTGTATCATAAATATTATCTCGGATCTCATCTTGAATTAAGCCATATGACTATTTGATGCTCATTTTTAAATTAGGTTTACAATATGATTTCTCGGGCATTCGATCGTACTTGAAGTCGTCGAAGCGCACGGTTAATCTGTGGAATTTGGAGTTTGCCCCTGATTTTCTCTCTTTTGGTCTCAGGTCAATCTAAAATTTAACTGGTTTCATAGCGTAAGCTATTCCATATTACGACATCTACCGCAAGGTATTGAATCCTCCGAAAAACCGACTTCGGAGGCTTTTCCTCCCCACTTGAGGGCGAGGCTTGGAGGGGTGCTCAACTGAGCATCTCTCCGACCTTTGAGCATCTCAAAGGACACCTCGCTATATTCGTTCGAATATAAAAATCCGTCGTTCGACGGATTGAAATTTAAGACATACAACAGGTGTCAATCTCGGAGTTCTCCGAGAGAAGCTCTGCTATATCAGTTCGCAACATTGCGATAGTTGTAATAATATGGATCATTTCCGCTACTTGGGTGCAAAGGTATGGGATACTCTCGGTCAAACCGTCACTCGAAAAGAGCCAAACACTGCCATCCCTACGCCACTCTGTGCCACGCATACGCTTTTTTTCTGAAATCACTGTGTTAATGAATCACTATGTCAATAAGCCAATGAATCAACCACTCTGTAAGTCATTTGACGAACTAATTAACCACATAATTGACTAATCATAGAGCTGATTAACTGATTGATTGATCAACTGATTTATCGGTTAACTGATAAATCAGCAAATCAGTTAACCAATTGATTTTGAAATAGCTTGACAGATTATGCTGTTCGGAGTAGAGTGAGTCTGTCGCAAAAAAATGCCCAAGTAGAAAATTCACTTGAATTATTCTACTTGGGGCGTTGCTAATTTTATGCTTTATCATCGTGTCGGTCGTCTTCGTCGCAGTGGCTTTTCTCAGCTTAGGTGGGGCGAAATGGACAAGCCTTGACCGCAAGGGCAACCGCAGGCTTGGGCTTGAATATCTCGGCACGCCTAAGCTACCTTTGCCTCTGCGACGAAGATGATCGGCTCGATTAGTTTAGAATATTGCCTTGTATCTTATCGATATTGATGTATATCGGTTGATGTGATTTGGTTGGTTGTGCCATTTTTCGTAGTATCCATTTGCGAAACACCTCCGCTTTGTAGCCATCAAGTTGGAACGCAACAGCAATCACAACCTCCAACCCAAAATACTCTGGGATAACACGATTACCCATCACGACTCCGCCATTCATATCGCAATCCAACAGAGCGCGAGAGTTATGCAAAGCCCTGATCTTCCCTCGAACAGTCGGCAACATCACCTCAAACAACAAGGCAATCTCATTAACATTCATTCGAACCACACCATTAGGTATAGTAACCACACCACCCTCACTAATTGTTATAATATCTCTTTTCATCATCATAAAATTTTAATTGTTCAAACTATCTTGTTTCCTGCGCTCCATCAACATATCCATCTCATTAGAGATCTTCTCGTCCGTAATCTTGGCATAGACCTGCGTGCTTGAAATATTCGTATGCCCCATCATCTTACTCACGCTCTCAATCGGAATCCCCTCGTTGAGCATCAATGTGCCGAAGCTGTGCCTACTTTGATGATAAGAAATCCCCCTCGGAATACCTGCCATAAATGCTATCTCTTGCAGGTCATACCAAATAGTATCTCGATTAGGTAGCGGAAATATAGGTCGCTTTGGATCAGTAGTATTGTACATCAAGAGAATCTGCTCTGTAATCGGATGTAGCGGTATAAATGCCTCGATAGAAGTCTTGGATCTATTGATTCTGATATACCTTCTACCCTCCGAGGTCTCTTTGATATGGTGCGGGTACAATCCAAACACATCGACATAAGCCAACCCACCTGCAAAGCAACTAAATATAAAGGCTCTACGCACAAGCTCCTGTTTCTCAAACTGCGATGGCGTATCCATTATGCGCTGCAACTCCTCACGTGTGAGGTGCGGAACTTTGGGTCTCTCTTTCTTCTCATAAGCGACATCCTCCATTGGGTTGCATCTCAGAACATCTTTATCCACTGCGATATAAACCAACCTATTGAGCCACGTTAAGCAGTGGTTGATATACCCCGAATTACGGTTATGGTCACGTTTGAGAAAGAGTTTATATGACTCGCCAAACTCGTGCGTTAATTCAGAGAAAAGAATATCATCACGCCCCATCGTTTTGAGGAACTCTCGCAGATTATTGTGCGACACCTTTGATTGCCGATATGTGGATAGCGAATTTATCTCTATAGACCTTAATCGCAACCTCTCACGCTCCACCTCACCTGCTAAGAGCAAGTATTTAGGAGCAGAGTTTACTCCGTTGATGCTATTTTTGAGTAGCTCGGCACTCACGACACCAGTAGTCGAAAGTAGCATATCATACATCTTCTCGATACTCTCTCGAAGTTGCACCAACTCTCTGCTTTCCCTCTTTGGATTCCAATCATCGGGCTTACAGAATAGTCCTGTGCTTAGCACGCTGCGTTTGCCATCAACGCTCAATCGGCACTTTATAGCTGTTGTGCCATCGGCTTTTATGGTGTTCTTATCTATGTAGAATAGAATTTTAAATGTACTTCTTGCCATCTTCTTATAGTGTTAGTTTTATATCCTTTGTTGCCTCGATATATCTATCCATATCTTCAAATAGTTTCTTTGGGGTCACACGAGCGTACACTTGTGTCGTGCGAATGTCGCTATGCCCCAACATTTTGCTCACCGTCTCAATGGAAACACCTTGTTCTAAGGTAATTAGGCTGCTGAATGTATGCCTCGCTTGATGATACGAGAGGAAGTCTTGCTTACCTATCAATGCCCTAAAAGTGTGCATTATATATCGCACTTGGTCGTATTTGATTGTTGGAAATATTTTGTCCCTATTATCATCGTGATACTTCCCGATAAGCTGTATAGCTTCGGGCAGTAATTTCACCCGACTCAGAGCCTTGTTTTTGCCACGATTGTATATCAGCCAAAGATCGCCATTATCATCCGTTGATAGATTCTTCTTGGTAATTGCAACGGTGTCGATGAACGGAGTACCAACATAGCACGAGAAGATGAACATATCACGGACGAGTCGATGACGCTCCTTGATTGCAGGAATCTCCAAATCACGTATCTGCTCAAACTCCTGGCGACTCAACGAACGTGGAGGTGTGAACTTCTGCTTGGGTAGAGGATAGTTCGCAAAGTGTAGCTTCTCGGAATACCCCTCACGAAAGGCAATTTTGCAAGCTTTCTTAATTAATGCAAGATAGTGACGAACAGTGTCTACGGAGTAATCCTTCTCGATAGCTGTATAATCGTAAAAGTCTCGAATGAACTGCTCGTTGAGTTGACCAAACGCGATGTCAGTAGTCTTAAACTTTAGCTTGATAAACTCAGCTAAATTCCTACGCACTCCGTGATAAGATAGTGGAGTGGTCTTGGCTCGATCAATCCCTACACGAGCTACAACATCGGCAGTCATCTGGTCGATAAGTTGAATTAGCATCATCTGATTCTCTACTCCGCCTTGGAATAGATTCTTGACATCTTCAGCTTGAAACTCTTTGTTGCGACTAAGTAATGATTTGTACGCCTCTTTGATCGACAATAACAGACTCTCAATCTTGGCATTTGTCGCAATAGCCACTTTTGATTTGCCATTGAGTCGGCTTTCACGAGTATTCCAAAGCTTAGCATTACACGATAGCTTGCAACTAAACTGTGCCATCGAGCGACCAACTGTGATACGTCCCATAATCGGGCTATTACCCAATTTGTCGATTGCCCCCTTTTTGAGGTAGAGGAGAACCTTAAATTTTTCTTGTTCCATACGCTTATATTTTTGTTTTTTTATTCACCCTTTTCGGGGTGGCAAAGTAATGTAAAATATAAGAGTTCATTGATAAGTAAAATGCTGCAAATCAGCGAAATAAAATCACACACACAACAAATATCACTCATTCTGGTTACCTATCACAAATTAGGTAACAACAGCAGTAACCATTTGGTAACGGAAATCTCACTATGATCTGCACTGCTTTGCATTTCAGCAATTTCGCAAAACAGCGCAAATCGCTTAATTCACAACACTTTAGCCATTGTCTTGCATAGTTCTGCTTATTATTGCTTTTGCGGTCAATATCCACGTAGCCCGATACACCTGTGCAACCGTCGTTATGCTAGCCAATAATGTCTCGATGGAGAATGTCGCAAAGATACTCGGTCACTCTACAACTAAGATGACTCAGCTATATGCAAAAGTACTCGACAGCTCGATTATGAGGGACGTAGCGAACGTTGAGAAGAATTTCATTCCTGCAATTTCAAATTGCTAAGATTATGAAGAGAGAGATTGTAACAATTTGCGAAAATGGTGCTGTGAATGTTCCAAACAATGTACAGATGTCAGAATTTGAGATTGCTCGCCTATTGGGCATAATGGTTCCGACTGTCCGAGGTGCGATCAAACGGCTTTTGAATGGTCGTCCACTGATTGATTGCAGTGGCGGTGTTGTTCGTGGTAATCGGATCGTGCCTGAGTATTTCGGATTGGAGGTCGTTATCGCCATTGCTATGCAGGTCGAGAGCTACGAGGCTGATCTGTTCCGCAAGTATATTATTCGGCACATCACACGAGGTTGTAATGTTCAACCCATCTATATAGCCCTACCAAATAATCAAATTTGCAATTAGCAAGAGAGTCGTGAGCCAAAACTCACGGCTTTTTTAATGCCTACACCCTCAACTATTGGCTACTGATGTCAGCTCAATCATTATCGTTACGAGTGCAAAGGTACTTCGGCTTTCTGGTGAATGAGCAAGGTCGGGCAGCTACGCTGTTTATCTAATGATAAAACCTTGCACATTCAAAAGCCTACGTTTGATGCACACGAAACGATAACGACCGAGCCGACAAGAGATGCAAATAAAAAAATGTCGGATATAACGAGTAATGGAAACGAAACTCCCTCACCTCTAAAATCTGCATATAAAATTGATAACTATGAAGTATTGGATTAAAATTGTATTTTGGGCAGTGGTTGCCTTTGTTGGGTCAAGTGTATTTGGTGGTGGGTTTGTTTGGTGGATTGTGGCGGCCATCTTTGGGCGAACTCTATTTCAGCTTGTGTTCACAGTTGCCCTTGCGTTCACATTATATGCGGTGTTCTACATTCTGATAATCGCAGGTATTGTGACGATACTTATATATTAGAAACAACAACGGAGGCTGTTACTAGCCTCCGTAATCGTATCTAGTCATCCCTCCACGCCTTCTGGTAGTGCTTTTCGAGGAACTTCTGAATGTCGGACTCTCGGTAGAGAACCTTGCCATTCGCCTCAAATTGGAGGTAGTCAATCTTGCCCTTACTGCGCCAATCTTGGGTGGTGCGGTCGCTGATTTTAAGCCGTTTTGTTAGCTCGGCATCGGTGATGAACCTATCACCGCCAAAGGTTGGTTTGTAGGTTTTGGAGAGCTTGGAAATAGCCTCTCTCATTCGGTTAGTGGCGGATATGAACTTCGTCAAC
>JBCQTG010000049.1:0-14589 GCA_047178765.1 Rikenellaceae bacterium
CCTCATCTACTCTATCTATCTGCTCATCACTGAGTGTTAACGCCATATTCTCTAGCACAGCTGCACACTCAATATCACACTTACTCCCTAATCTCTGGCATATTCTGTAGGCGCTCTCTAGAGTCTCTAAAGAGCGTTCTTCAAGCCCCATGTCCCGTAATACCGCCCCTAGAACTGTGTAGTAGCGAACATTCTCAATACTATCATATTCAACTAGATTGTCGTATGTATTGGATGCAGAGTCAAACCACCTAATTGCCCTATCCAGATCACCTATAGAGTGATAATACTCACCTATGATAATATCTATCTCTGCAACCTCTAGCGATGAACAATTATTATACTTTAACCTTATTTCACGCGCAGTGGTGTAGTACTCTAATGCCTTTATGCTCTGTGAGCGGCTCATCGACAAATCACCCATAAAGATGAAGTAGTGGTAGTTATCATCGTGTGAATAGATCCCATCTTGACCGCTCCGGCACGAGTCGAAGTAGTGCGATTCAGCTAGGGCATACTCGCCCACTACGCAATAGTTCTCTCCAATATATCTGTTTGTCTCATAATACTCCGACCCACGCTCCTCGCCTTTAGGTAACATAGCGAGAGCTTGAAGATGAAGATCTAGCGCCTCTCTATATCTTCCTGAATCGGTCAGTTCCCGACCTTGATTATTTAGTTGCTCTATTGTCATTTACTCTATAGGTATCTCTTTGATAGCTCCAATGCTGTATAAATATCGGGGCATATATTTTCGTCACCTAGTAGAGTGTTGATCTTAGAGCGGACAAGAGAGCGATTAACCTTTGCGTTGACACCAGAGAGTATCACTTTAATACCACCCTCCTGTGAGATCTTGATTAGGGTCTCAAGGTTATGTAACCCCGTAGAGTCCATAAATGGGATGCGACGCATGCGGATAATCCTCACCTTAGGCTCGTCTCCAATCCACTCCATCACAGCATCTAGCTTATTGGCTATACCAAAGAAGAATGGACCATCAATCTGATAGACATCTACACCATCGGGGATCTCCAATGTCTCCTTGTCGTTCTCTCCCTCCTCCTCAAGGCTGAGTGATGATCGTACTACTGAGACCTCGGTAACCTCAGCCATACGACGCATAAAGAGTAACATCGCCAGCAATAGACCAATCATTATTGCCACTGTAAGGTCGAAGATCACGGTCAATAGGAATGTTGCCAAAAGCACCGCTATATCACTTCTACTTCCCCTCATTAATGCTCTAAATGTTCTCCACTCACTCATATTGTAGGCTACCATAACCAATACTCCAGCCAAACATGCCATCGGAATGTGTTGAGTAAGATCACCTAAGAAGAGTAGGATCAACAGCAGTGTCACAGCATGAATAATCGCTGCAACAGGTGTGCGACCACCATTATTAATACATGTCATCGTACGTGCAATAGCACCTGTGACTGGGATTCCTCCAAAGAACGGAACAACAATATTTGCAGCACCCTGAGCCATCAGCTCGGTATTTGAGTTGTGTCGATCTCCCGTCACACCATCTGCAACAGTAGCCGATAGTAACGACTCAATAGCACCTAGCAGAGCGATTGTAAAGGCTGCGGGAAGCACCCTCTGAATCATCGAGAAGTCGATGTCTAACCACTGTGGTGCAGGTATAGCGGCATTGATAGTAAACCTATCGCCAATAGTCTCAATACTTGGAAGCCCCGGAATAAACTCCTCTACAACATAGGCTAACAGAGTAACTCCAACCACTGCGATAAGTGAGCCGGGTACTTTGCGTGTAATCTTTGGGGTGAAGATAATTATTGCGATGGTAAGTATTCCATAAGCCATCGCCATATAGTTAACAGAGCCGATGTTTGAGCCATAGACCACCCACTTACCTATAAAATCTGCTGGTAATGAGCTGATTGATAGACCAAATAGATCGCTCATCTGTGTTGAGAAGATAGTTAATGCAATACCGCTAGTGAAGCCGACAATAATCGGATAGGGGATAAATTTAATTATTGTTCCCAATCGCAAAAGCCCCATAAGGACCAACATGATACCAGCGAGCAGAGTTGCGAGCATCAACCCCTGCAACCCGAACTGAGCGATAATACCATAGACAACAACGATGAATGCTCCTGTAGGACCAGACGCCTGAACAGTGCTACCACCCAAAGCAGCAACGATAAAACCACCTATGATAGCTGTCACCAGACCCACCTCAGGGGTAACACCCGAGGCGATACCAAAGGCTATAGACATAGGTAATGCCACAATACCAACGATGACTCCCGCCATCAGATCACGCATAAAGGTCTCGCGATTGTAACCTCGCAACGACTTTAATAACTGTGGGGTGTATGCACTCCACTTACTACTATCTTCACTCATTGTTTTTAAATTTTTTAAACAAAGCAAAGTTATAAAAAAGGTTGCAAATAATAAACATTTTTACAATTTTTTTGTATATTTGGTCGTTAATTTGCAACCAAGATACATAAATATTTACATAACATAAAAATGGGAGAGATAGTTAATATCAAAGAACTCAATGAAAGAATTGAGAGAGAGAGCCACTTTGTGGAGAGCCTACGCAGCGAAATGGGTAAGGTGATCGTTGGACAGAGTAATCTTATTGACACACTACTAATCGCACTACTTTCAGAGGGACACGTACTTTTGGAGGGTGTTCCGGGATTGGCAAAGACCCTAGCAATCACAACATTAGCTAAGGCTATTGATGCTGATTTTTCGCGTATTCAGTTTACCCCCGATCTGCTACCAGCCGATCTGGTCGGAACATTGATCTACTCACAGCGCAATGAGGAGTTTACAGTTAAGAAGGGTCCTATATTTGCGAACTTCGTACTAGCGGATGAGATCAACCGCGCCCCATCAAAGGTTCAGTCGGCACTTTTAGAGGCGATGCAGGAGCGTCAGGTGACTCTGGGTGATGAGACACATAAGCTACCATCACCGTTCCTAGTGCTTGCAACACAGAATCCGCTGGAGCAGGAGGGTACATACCCACTCCCCGAGGCACAGGTAGACCGTTTTATGATTAAGGCGAAGATCTCATACCCTAAAAAACAGGAGGAGTGTGCGATTGTAAGGATGAATATCACTGGCTCATCAATGCCAAAGATCGATAAGATTATCACACCTGAGGATATTATCAATGCGCGACAGGTTGTTGAGCAGGTCTACATGGATGAGAAGATCGAGAAGTATATCGTTGATATTGTCTTTGCCACTCGCGAACCAGCAGAGTATGGTTTGGAGCGTTTAAGCTCGTTAATCTCATGCGGAGGTTCGCCCCGTGCATCAATCTCACTAGCTAAGGCTGCTCGCGCTTACGCCTTTATTCGTCGCAGAGGATATGTTATCCCCGAGGATGTGAGGGCTGTGTGCCACGATGTTCTACGCCACCGTATCGGTCTTACATATGAGGCTGAGGCTGAGAATATCACTCAGGAGCATATTATAACTGATATTCTAAATGCTGTCGATGTACCATAATGGAGCAGAACGAAAACGATATTCTACGCAGAGTCCGCAAGATTGAGATTAAGAGCCGTGGGCTAAGTAATCAGATCTTTGCGGGTAAGTATCACTCTGCCTTTAGGGGTAGGGGTATCACCTTCTCGGAGGTACGTGAGTATCGTCCGGGTGATGATGTACGCGATATTGACTGGAATGTTACTGCTCGCGCTCGATCACCATATATTAAGGTATATGAGGAGTCGAGAGAGTTGACGGTGATGTTGATGGTTGATGTGAGTGGTTCGAGAATGTTTGGGTCGGGTAGTGCATTGAAGAAGAATATCCTCAATGAGATTGCTGCGGTTTTGGCATTCTCTGCTGTACAGAACTCAGACAAGGTGGGGTGTATACTCTTCTCTGATAGGGTAGAGAGATATATCCCTCCCAAGAAGGGTAAGCAGCATATCATGATGATTATCCGTGAGTTAGTTGGTTTCAACCCTACATCAACAGGAACAAACATCACCTCGGCTGTGGAGTTCTTCACCAATGTGAATAAGAAGCGTTGCACCTGCTTTGTAATGTCAGATTTTATCACTGATGAGGGTGACCGCAAGGGGCTGAACAATGCATTTAAGATCGCCCGTTCGCGCCACGATATGGTTGCTGTGAGGGTTGAAGATCCTCGCGAGTGTGAACTGCCCGATGTTGGATTGGTGGAGTTTGTAGATAGCGAGACGGGGGCAAAACGTCTGATCGACACCTCATCTAGAGGGGTAAGAGAGGGGTATGCTATACGTTGGATGGCTCACCGCGAGCAGATAACAAACATCTTCAATCACAATAAGATAGACTCTGCCGAGGTCTCGACAGAGGGTGATTATGTTGTCGAACTGATTAAACTCTTTAAAAAGAGATGATAAGAGTACTTTTAGCCACTATATTTTCACTACTCACCATCGCTAACCTCTCGGCTCAGTTGCTTAGTCGTGAGCCTCGGGTGAGTGTCTATTTCGATCCCGATAGTATAGGTATTGGTGATCGCACCTCGCTCATTATCGATGTTGAGCAGGATATGATGCAGATGATAGGCTTTCCAGAGATGGATTTCACTAGCGACCCGGTAGATAAGGATGGCAAGAAGATGCCTAAACTACTGGAGCAGATTGGGGAGCCAACAATCGATACCCTAGCAAAGGATGGTCGTAAATTGCGTCTACGTAAGCGCTATAAGCTAACCTCGTTTGAGGCGGGAATGTATAACTTAGGTCGGGTCGCGGTCCTTTATGCCGATAAGAATATTGTCGACACGCTCTATAGCCGTGACTCTCTGAGGTTAACTGTCGGCACATTCTTGATCGACTCCACCTCACACCCTATCTATGATGTCAAGCCGCTTATGACGATGCCATTTAAGATGGGTGAGATTAAGAGTTATTTGATCTGGTCTATCCTAGGTTTGATTCTGTTGGTTATAATTGCCTATGCCGTGCTTAGGATCATGGCTTACTATGGTCATAGTGTGCTAGGTCTATTCAAACCAACCCCACCGTTGCCACCTCATGTTATCGCCTTTAGCGAGCTGGATAGGTTGCGCGAGGAGAGGTTGTATCAGGAGGGTGATCTAAAGGGTTTCTACTCTCGACTAACCGATATTATGCGTAATTATATCGATGGTCGATATGGTGTTCAGGCGGTCTCGATGACCACCGATGAGATTATTGATGCAATCAGGGAGTTAGAGATTCCACGCCGTTGCGAGATGGAGCTACGACAGATGTTACAGGATGCCGATCTGGTGAAGTTCGCTAAGGCTGAGTATGAGTCATCGACCAACGAGAGCTATCTTGCGAGTGCTAAGGCATTTGTTGAGGAGACAATGGAGCAGGAGGAGGTTGAAGAGCAGCAGCAAGAGAGCCAGCAAGAGAGTAAGCAAGAGCAGCAGGGTGAAACTAAAACAACTAGCGAGGAGTAGATTATGAAGTATATAATATCGATATTAATGCTCATCAACCTCACTGTGGTTTCAGCTCAGGAGATGCCCGAGCGTAGAGAGGTTCGACGAGGAAATAATAAGTATGAGAAGGAGAGCTATGAGGAGGCTATCGAACACTATGGTAAGGCTATTGTAGCTGCCCCCGGAAGTATCGAGCCTATCTTCAATATGGGCAGTGCTTTGATTAAGAGCGAGCAGTATGAGGAGGCTGATAAGTTACTCAATGCCATCGTTGCCGACACTCTTCAGAGCAATGAGATCCTTGCTCATGCCTACTACAATCTGGGGAATAGTCAGTTTCAGCAGCAGAAGTATGAGGAGGCGCTAGAGAGCTATAAGCAATCTATACTCCGCGATCCAACAGATGTTGAGGCGAAGTATAACTACGCCTATACCAAAGCGATTTTGGATCAGCAGCAGCAGGACCAAGATCAGGATCAAGACCAGAATGAGGATCAGCAGGATCAGGATCAAAATCAAGATCAACAGGATCAAGATCAGAACCAAGACCAGAATGAGGATCAACAGGATCAAGACCAGAGCGATGACCAGCAGGATCAAGATCAGAATGAGGATCAGCAAGATCAGGAGCAGAACCAAGACCAACAGGATCAGCAGCAGGATGAGCAACCCAGCGAAAGTGAGTTCTCTGAGCAGCAGCAGAACCAGATGTTAGATGCAATACAAGCACAGGAGGATAAGACCCAAGAGGATCTTAAGGAGCGTGCTAAGGGTGTCTTGATTCCGGGGGCTAAAAATTGGTAATGAGGGGCTGATTAACAATAGGTAGAAAATGTCTCAAAAGAGTGTCATGCTGAGCAGAGCGAAGTATCTCTCAATATGTGCGAACGAACTTGCGAGATACTTCGCTTCGCTCAGCATGACAGAGGGAAATAAAATTTAATAATTAGTAAAATGCAGTTTGCATCACCATACACACTACTATTGCTACTGTTGATAGTGCCGATGTTGATATACTATATATATAAGACACGGCGCGGCGGAGCAACACTCACCATCTCCTCAACCGATGTGTTTAAGGGGGTTGGTCGTACCTATCGATACTATATCAGACACCTGCCATTCATCTTTAGAGTAGCCGCTTTCTCTATGATTGTGGTTGCACTAGCACGCCCACAGAGCGTTGAACACAACCATAGCAGCTCTACGGAGGGTATAGATATTGTGCTTGCACTCGACATCTCAGGGTCGATGTTGGCTCGTGATTTTGAACCTGATCGTATCTCGGCAGCTAAGCAGGTTGCGGCAGACTTTATACAGGATCGTTACGGAGATAGAATTGGTTTGGTTGCCTTTGCGGGCGAGTCCTTCACCCTCTCTCCATTGACCACCGATCAGGGGGCGTTGCAGACAATGATTGCACCTCTTCAGAGCGGTATCATAGAGGATGGAACAGCGATAGGAAATGGATTGGCTACAGCGCTGAACCGTATGCGTGAGAGTGGTGCAAAGAGCAAAGTGGTTATCCTGCTTACCGATGGAGTGAATAACCGCGGTGAGATCTCACCCTCTACAGCCGCTAAGATAGCTAAGGATATGGGTGTAAAGGTCTATACCATTGGTGTGGGTAGTCAGGGTGAGGCTCCCTACCCACGAATAGACCCATATGGAAGGGTCGTAGGTTATGTCAACGCCAAGGTTGAGATAGATGAAAAGGCACTGCGCGAGATCGCTGAGCTTACTGGAGGTGAGTACTTCAGAGCAACTAACAACGAGAAGTTGGTGCAGATATATGAGCAGATCAACCAACTTGAGAAGAGCGAAGTTCAGGTGGAGAAAAGGACAATCTACACTGAGTTGTTTCTTGAGTGGGTGTTAGCAGCGATAGCGTTTCTGATCCTTGAATTTATTACAAAGTATCTAATACTCAAAAGATTACCATAAGATGTTTAGATTTGCAAATATAGAGCTTTTTTGGCTATTGGTAGCTATTCCACTACTTCTGCTGATCTTTATGCTGGCGATGTATCAGAGGCGGAAGAGGTTGTCTCGATTTGGAAGTAAGGAGGCTATGGCGATATTAATACCTAACTACTCAATTAATAGTGTTCGAGTTAAGGTAGGGCTATTTTTGGTTGCATTGACGCTGCTTATCGTAGCCGCTGCACGTCCACAGGTGGGTGCTAAACTGCGCGAGGTTAAGAGCAAGGGTGTAGAGATGATGCTAGTTGTCGATGTCTCAAACTCTATGTTGGCGGAAGATTTTGCGCCTAATAGATTGTCGTTGACTCAGTACGCTATCGAGCAGTTGTTTAATGGGTTGCGCTCACAGGAGCGTGTTGGTTTGATCGCCTTTGCTGGAGAGGCGAAGATCGAACTTCCAATCACCTCTGATTATCGTATGGCTCAGGCTTTCGCTAGACGATTATCACCCAATACCGTATCTGTTCAGGGTACAGATATTGGTAAGGCGCTGGAGTTGGGTCTACTCTCATTCTCAGGGAGTGAGAATACCAGTAAGTTGATGATTCTTATCACGGATGGTGAGGCTCACGATAATAGAGCTATGGCTGCGGCTGAGAGGGCAAAGGAGTTGGGTATAAGGATCTTCACTGTTGGTATCGGAACACCTGAGGGGGCGCCAATCACCATCGATGGTGAGTATATGAAGGATAGTGAAGGGAATATGGTTGTGACGAAGTTGAATGAGGAGATGTTGCAACTGATCGCCAAGACCACCGATGGGGCATATGTTCGTGCTACAAACCAATCGATTGGGTTGGAGGAGATTGTACGTAGTATCAATGCAATGGAGCAGAAGGATCTTAAGACACTGCAGTTTGCTGAGTATGGAGAGTTGTTTAACTACCTGTTGATAGCGGCATTGGTGCTTCTGCTGCTGGAGTTTATTATTCAGGAGCGTAAGAACCCCTATCTACGTCGATTTAATATCTTCAGCGAATAAATTATGAATAGTCATTAAATTATACTATCTTTGCAGCGCAGTACCGCTCTATCGCTGCCGACGAAATATTCGGGAGAGGAAAGTCCGAGCAACGCAGAGAGCTGTGCAAGTTAACGGCTTGATCTTCGTGAGGGGATAGGAAACGTAACAGAGAATAACCGCCATAGCAATATGGTAAGGGTGAAAAGGTGGGGTAAGAGCCTACCGCGAGGGTGGTGACACTCCTTGGTCCGTACGTCTCACAGGTTGCAAGAGCATGTATACCGACATTTAAGGGTTTCTCGTCCGTTGTCGGGGGGTAGCTTGCTAGAGGGTGCGAGTGATCGCATCAGTAGATAAATGATAGGGACCTAAATTTATTTAGGTACAGGACTCGGCTTATAGGTGCTGCAAACTTAATGGGGGAGGCTCAAATATAGCCTCTCCCTATTTTTCTAATAGTAGTAACATTTTTGTCAATCTAAAATTCGTTGTTATGATTTTTTTTATATCTTTGTAGCTAGAAACTCTATGAAGTTTAAAATATTAATTGCGTTCGCGTAAGATCTTGTGTCCGAAAACTGGTAATTTTCAATACAAAACAAACAAGAGACTTAAGTGCAACGCTCGTGCTGTGGCACGGGCTTGCTTGTCTGTTTGTTTGGGTATACCAGTGCCTCGGTCACGGATAATGTTAGGTTCGTGTCACTCTGTTTGAGATGGGTTTAACATTCGTGAAACATAAACCTAAATCAATATGCAACGTTACGAAAAACTCTACGAGGAGAGTATTCAACTAATCGATCGCTCTCCAGATCTAAAGACTAACGCTATCCCTGAGCATCTATTAATTGCGTGGATCTATAATGGTCATATCGTGCCAAATCCCTCAGCGGAGATGCTCTTTGCAGCTTCGATATTCAATTACGCTAATAATAAGTATGGCGACCCTACCCTTGAGCCAATGTATGAACGCCAGCGATTTGAGAGGATGCAACAGGCTCTTGCTACAGAGTATGTATGTAGGCAGGTAGGTGCAAAATTACGCCCACGAAAGATTTTCGATTTTAAACGCGATAATGAGCCTATTAACGTAGATCTGAAGCGTAACCAGCTTAAAAAGTTCAATGACCTTGCTGTAACTTTTATTCCTCTTCGTCTAGGTAATAATAGATAGTCGCTCTATGCTAATGTCATAAACTCATCGATGACACAACGCACGGTTGGGAAGCTACCCTCGACACGCTGTCTCAGAAGAGGCAGCTCGACCCACTCTGCAATCTCGATACCCTCCTCGTTTTGAGGTGTTAGATCACTGTGGCAGTCGCTACTCATGGCATACCAGTGGGTACTCTTCAACTCCCATACTCCGCGCATATTATAGAAGTGCAGTGTGGTTACCAAATGATGCTCGATAGTTATTGACTCTACACCAGTCTCCTCCTCGACCTCGCGAATGGCACACTGCTCCATCGTCTCCCCCTGCTCCCAATGCCCTTTAGGTAGATCCCATCGTCCATTGCGAAAGATTAGCAACGCCTGACCATCACGCTTAACAACGCCGCCCGCGGCATCAACGAGTTTGAATTGTGATGCAAAATCGCCAAAGCAATTCTCTTCTATATATAGTGTGGGAGAGAGATTGAACATCGCCACTACTCTGTCGATAGTCAAATCCTCACGCCCAATGGCTACTCCATCACCAATCACTCCACCAATAACTAGCAGATAATCACCAAAATAAACTCTATGTGTCATAATAAAAACTTTGTAAATAATCAACAAATATATCAAAAAAGATCTCAAAAACAAAAAAAAATTAAAAGAGGGGGAGTTGATTAAATTTTTTTCTCTATTTTGTTGTATATTAACCAAATAAAATCTATCTTTGCAGTCCCGAGCAGTTTTGGGGCTAGGTAATAATTTAAGAATAGGATTAATAAAATATATATAAAGCTATGACAAAAGCAGATATTGTAAACGAAATCGCAAAGAAAACTGGCGTTGAAAAGACGCAGGTAATGAACATCGTAGAGGCATTTATGGAGGGCGTTCGTGACTCTGTTGCAGCCAATAACCCTGTCTATCTACGTGGTTTTGGAAGTTTCATTATCAAAAAACGTGCGCAGAAGGTTGCTCGTAATATCTCTAAGGAGACATCGATCACTATTCCTGAGCATAATATCCCAGCATTTAAACCCTCTAAGTCTTTCACTGCAATGCTTAAATAGCATTAGGTGGGCAACGAGGAGTGAGAATATAGAATAAAAGTTTAACATAAAAAAATTACAGCTATGCCAAGCGGAAAGAAAAGGAAAAGACATAAGATGGCGACCCACAAGCGTAAAAAACGTCTACGTAAGAATCGTCACAAAAAGAAAAAATAGCCATTAACCAAGCCGATTTTTATAAATACGGCATAAATAATGGTGATAATAAGGGTGACCGACGTAAGTTAGTCACCCTTGAAAATTAATTTGCTTCACCACCGTGCGATAAGTGCCTATGGCATCAAGCGCGGAGGAGAATAACACGTATGTAGAGAGAATTTAGAGTCTCTCTACCAAATAATTGTATCGATCAATAATGAATCGAGAACTAATAATAAATGTAACACCCTCTGAGATAACAATAGCTCAGTGTGAGGATAAGGTGCTGGTGGAGCTAGGCAAAGAGCAGAGCCATGTGGGATACGCTGTAGGTGATATATATCTGGGTAAGGTGAGAAAAATAATGCCCGGTCTAAATGCAGCCTTTGTAAATGTAGGTCATGAGAAGGATGCTTTCATTCACTATCTTGACCTAGGAACACATTTTCGCTCGCTCGAAAAACTTGTCTCTAGCCATAAGCCGGGAAAGAGGGCTTACCGCGTTGAAAACCTAAAGTTGGAGCCAGCGGTAGAGAAGAATGGTAAGATAGGCTCACTCCTTGAGGTGGGTCAAACAGTGATGGTGCAGATAGCCAAAGAGGCTATATCAACTAAGGGTCCACGATTAACTGCCGACATATCGTTGGCGGGACGTAATGTTGTGTTGGTACCCTTCACATCGAAGATATTTTTGTCGCAGAAGATACGTAAGGTTGAGGATAAGCGACGACTCAAAGTGATCGCCTCGGAGACGTTGCCAGAGAACTTTGGTGTAATTATTCGTACCGCCGCGGTTAATGCTAAGGATGAGGATATAAAGCAGGATATAGAGTCTCTACTTGAGAGGTGGCGCGAGACAACTCGCAAACTACGTCAAAGCGAAGCCCCTGCACTATTGATGAGCGAGATGAGCCGTGCAAATACAATTATTCGCGACTCGCTCAATATCTGTTTCTCTCAGATCGTGGTTGATGATGAGGCGATGTACACCTCGCTTAAGAGCTATGTCAAGACTATCGACCCCAATAGAGAGAAGATAGTTAAGCTATATAATGGTAGCGTGCCTATTTTCGATAACTTCGACATCTCGAAACAGATAAAATCGCTCTTTGCTAAGTATGTCTCGCTGCGACGTGGTGCATACCTAATCATTGAGCATACTGAGGCTATGCACGTTATTGATGTCAACTCGGGAAATAGAACTAAGGCGGAGGATAATCAGGAGCAGACAGCGATGGATGTCAATCTGGCTGCCGCAACGGAGATCGCAAGGCAGTTGCGACTGCGTGATCTGGGCGGAATCGTGATAATTGACTTTATTGATCTACATAAAGCGACCAACAGACAGCTGCTATATGAGGAGATGGTTAAGTTGATGTCGACAGATAAGGCTAAGCATAATGTGTTGCCGATTACCAAATTCGGACTTATACAGATCACTCGTCAGAGGGTGCGTCCTGTGGTTATTGAGGATGTTCAGGATCAGTGTCCTACTTGTCATGGTACGGGAAAGATTCAGCCATCGGTGTTGTTGGAGAAGGATATTGAGAATCAGATCTCGTTCCTAACCATCGACCGTAAGGCGAAGTATATCAATCTGCATGTTAATCCCTACGTTGCAGCATTCCTCAATAAAGGGTTCATCTCGCTTAAGCGACGTTGGAGCTGGAGATATGGGTGTACGATCAAGGTGACGCAGGATCAGAGTATAGGAATTGTAGATGTACTCTATTACAACAAAAATGGAGAGTCCCTACTCAAAAAATAGAAAAACTATCGTTGGAGGTAGCGAAGAGTTGAAGAGTCTATTTGTAGACTCTAAGGCTGTTCGCAACCTTCTAACATCTTTAAAGTCAAGCAAGACAATTCACCTGCGAGGCTTGGTTAAGAGTGCCTTGCCACTCTACGCCTCCGCAACATTTGATACTCTTCGAGGGGTACATATCTTTGTCGCTGAGGATCGTGATTCGGCAGCTTATCTGCTCAATGACCTCTATGAGTTGGCGGGCGAGGAGAGTGTACACTTTCTTCCTAGCTCCTACAAACGCTCAATCCTCTATGGTAATGAGGATGCCAATGGGGTGGTTCAACGTACCGCAACACTCAATGCTATTCGACACTCGCGCAACTCTGTAAAGAGCGAGCTGTGTGTCGTGTGTACCTATCCGGAGTCGATCGCTGAGAGGGTGGTTGATAATGATGCTATGCAGCGGCAGATGCTTACGATCAAGGTTGGAGAGAGGATCTCCTCTGCCACTATCGTTGAGCTGCTAGAGGAGTCACTCTTTACTCGCGTTGATTTTGTATATGAACCGGGGCAGTATTCGATTAGGGGTGGAATTATAGATATTTTCTCCTATTCACAGAGTGAACCCTATCGTATAGATATGTTTGGTAGTGAGGTCGACTCTATCCGTCAATTCTCCATATCTACTCAGCTCTCGACAGCTAAACTAGAGATGATAGAGATTATCCCAAACCTCAATAAGATAGAGCGGGGTGTGGAGAGTAGTATATCACTGATTGAGTTTGCGGGTGAAGAGGCTACAATATGGTTTGATGATGCTGATTACGCGCTCAAAAAGGTCAATGAGCTTAGGCGTAAGTTGGTGAGTGATCTAGAGGAGCCATCGACAATAGATAGCTACGTTACTAGTCGTAAGCAGCTTCTCTCCCATATGGAGGGCAATAGGGTAGTGCTAATTAGGGATAACCTCTCGGAGCGTAATATTAGCGAGGTATTGGAGTTTAATGAGGCACCGCAACCATCCTTCAATAAGAATTTTGAGGTGTTGGCAGCCGATATAATCGCTATGGAGCAGCGTGGCTATCGATGCTTTATCCTCTCACGAAACAAGGCTCAGATAGAGCGTCTGGAGTCGATATTCCATCAACTTGATTATAAGAATTTGAGATTTAATGCGCTCAATATAACTCTGCATGAGGGGCTAATTGACCACGATCTTAAACTCTGTCTATATACCGATCACCAGATCTTTGACCGCTATCAGAGATATAAGATTAAGGGGGAGATTAAACGTGATGAGCAGATGACCATTGCGGAGCTTAATCAGTTGAGGGTTGGAGATTATGTTGTCCATTATGACCATGGCGTAGGACGTTTTGCCGGATTGGTTAAGATAAATGAGGGTGGGCGACTACATGAGGCGATAAAACTTATCTATAAAGATAATGATGTGCTGTTTGTCAATGTACACTCATTGCATCGAATATCGAGATATAAGAGCGGTGAGGGGGAGAGTGTAAAGAGTAATAAACTTGGCTCTGGAGCGTGGGTAAAGGTTAAAAATGCAGCAAAGAAGGCACTAAAGGATATATCACGAGAGTTGATAACCCTCTATGCTAAGCGAAAGGCTAGTGAGGGGTTTGCCTTCTCTCCCGATGGCTATATGCAGCAGGAGCTAGAGGCGTCGTTTATGTATGAAGATACACCCGACCAGAGTGCAGCGACAGAGGCGGTGAAGAGAGATATGGAGTCGGAGCGTCCGATGGATAGATTAGTGTGTGGAGATGTGGGCTTTGGAAAGACTGAGGTGGCTATCCGTGCAGCATTTAAGGCGGCGACAGATGGTAAGCAGTGTGCGGTATTGGTGCCGACAACTATCCTCGCTATGCAACACTACCGATCATTCAACTCTCGACTTAAGGGGCTACCGGTGAGGGTCGAATACCTTAATCGTACTAAGTCGACCAAAGAGGTGAATCAGATCCTCCACGATCTATCGGAGGGTAGGGTAGATATATTGATCGGCACACATAAGATACTCAACAAAAGTATATCGTTTAAAGATCTGGGGCTTCTAATTATCGATGAGGAGCAGAAG
>JBCQTG010000050.1:0-14272 GCA_047178765.1 Rikenellaceae bacterium
CCGTTCCATCCTGAATATTTGTTCTATCGCCAATGGTAATCGAGTTTACATCACCCCTTAGTACCGTTCCATACCATATCGATGAGTTCTCTCCTATGGTCACATCGCCGATCAATACCGCCGTCTCAGCGAGGAATGTACCCTCACCAACCACAGGACTCTTACCTCTAACGTCTCTAACTATTGCCATCTTTCTATTTTTTAACTATTAACCCTTCGCCTCCTGCCACATCGCCTCCATCTGCTCCAGTGTTAGCTCACCTAACGCCACACCTTGACTATCAGCCTGCTCCTCCATATAGTTGAATCGCTTGATAAACTTACGATTGGTACTCTCCAATGCCGCCTCGGCATCAACGTTATAGAGTCGAGCAGCATTGATAAGTGCAAAAAAGAGATCACCCATCTCCTCACTCAACGCCTGCTGATCTCCGCTCTCCACCTCAGCCATCACCTCAGCCATCTCCTCGTCGACCTTTGCCCACACATCCTCTCTTCTCTCCCAATCGAAACCAACTCCCGCAGCCTTAGCACCTAGCCTCAACGCCTTACTCATTGAGGGCATAGCCGAAGGGACTCCCCCCAACACACCCTTACGCTTAGCCTTTTTGCGCAGTTTGAGCATCTCCCAATTTCGCTTCACCTCAGCTGAACTCTCCGCCAACACATCACCATAGATATGAGGGTGTCGATACTCCAACTTATCACAGAGCTGCTCCACAACATCACTAAACTCAAAGGCGCCCCTCTCCTCGCCTAGCTTAGAGTAAAAGACAACATGCAGCAGCAGATCACCCAGCTCCTCACGCAGAGCCTCCATATCATCGAGATCAATCGCCTCAGCCAGTTCATATGTCTCTTCAATGGTGTTGGCACGCAACGACCCGAAGGTCTGCTCCCTATCCCATGGACACCTCTCTCTCAGCTCACTCATCATCGTGAGCAACCTATCAATTGATCCTCTTCTATTCATATAGAGAACAAAGTTAGTATTAATTTCTGAGTATACAATAGGAAATTATAATGATATTAATTTATCCCCCTATTTACACATTTTTTACCCCTCTCCGAAAAGTAAAATATCGAGCCGCCAAGAAGCTATATAGGCTTGTTATCACCGATCCAACGATCTTTGATGGTGTAGCCCACACTCCGCAGTACTCCACCAAAAACTTCATGACACAATAGTTGATTAGGAACGAACCCACTATCGACAACGCATATCGCCACAACTGCTGCGACACAACCTGATGCGTAGCACCAAAAGCGACATTTCGCCCTAACCAGAAGCCCGTAGAGAAGGTTATAGGGAAGAGAATAATTAGCGACAGGACATGAGGTGAGATAACGACAACCCCAAAATCGACATATCGCAAAGCTACCACATAGTGGTATATAATATAATATAGGATTGAGTCAAGAAGGATATAGTTACCCACTCCACAGACTGCCCAGCGCCACAGATCAATAGGCACAATACGCCGAATGATACCCACATAAAAGAGATCAACCACCCAGCGTACCGCGCAAACGAGCCTCCCCTCTCGTCCTACTTTATCTTGCAGATCCACAGGTTGGCAGTTAACTTACTTCCGATCTCAGATATATACCTCTCACACTCCTGCTTGCTATCTGATCCAAATAGCGAAACGACCCTACTCTTGCCATAGACAGCAACATATACCGGAACAGGACTCTCCCTATTGAACTGTTCAAAGTCCACAATCAATCGTCCCACATTTGACCCATAGGCATACGCCCCCAACACAACCTGATACCTCTTTGCAGCCACCTCCACACTCCGCTGAATAGTCTGCTCTAGGACAGCCAACGCCTCATCATCCGAGACGGTCCGACCTCTATATGTTCGTAGTCGAGGCTCCTCACCCCTCTCTAGATATAGCTCTCTAACAACACGCTCTTCTGTTTCAGTTTCAGTTTCAATCACCACCTCTGGTTTAGCCTCAACCACAGGTACGGGTTGAACCACCTCTGTTTTAGGTTCAGTATCAACCTTTATCTCAACCTGCTCCGTCACAACAACGGGCTTAGGCTCTATACTCTTGCCGCTATTGGTCACCATATATGAATACACCGCTACACCCACAAGCAATAGAGCAGCGATAGAAAACAACAACACACCCCTCCTCTTTGGAGCAACAGCCACCTCAGCCCCCTTTTGATCGCCACTAGCAACTCTCGACTTCTCCTTCACCTCTTTCACCACCTTATCATCACTCTGCAGATCGCTCTCCTCAGCCTCTGCCTTAGCAATCTCCTCCATCACCGCACTAATACTACGCACCTCTCTCTTTCGCTCCTCATCATTTAATCTAGAGAAGAGCTTATGCTCCACAATCAACTCACCATCTCGAACGACACCGATCATATCTATCGAATAAGCACCGCTCTCCATCTCAACAACATCGAGCCAACAGCCATAGAGAGCCTCCGCCTGTCGCCGACTCACACCACTCATACCCTCAAGAGCATCAACTAACGATGGGTACTCCTCACCACCATCAACCAACTCATACGACCCCTCGACAGCCCTAATAACACCGATTGAGGGGAGTGTAACCCCGCCCTCAACCTCAATTATATTCATAATGACCTTACCTATCTCGGTCACCAGCTTCAAATCCTTATCATCCATCTATCTACACCGATTTTTTTAATCCTCTAAAGATCATCACCAATCCTAGAACAACGAATGGTATAGACAACCACTGCCCCATATCAAGCGACATCCCATGCTCAAAATCGACCTGTCTAAGTTTGATAAACTCCACAAAGAATCGCGTAAGGAATACCCCCTGCATAGCTACACCAAACATCACCCCCGGACGGCGACGAGCCATATCAAACTTAGCATACATAACTATCAACACCACAAATGTAATGAGATAGAAGATAGCCTCATAGAGCTGCGTAGGGTGTACCGGCAGAGGGCTAATCTCTCTAACCCAAAGTGCAGAGTCATGGAATCGGAATCCCCAAGGCAGATCAGTTACGCAACCGAAGATCTCAGAGTTAAAGAGGTTTCCAAATCGCACTAATGCCCCACCAAGCCCCACAACAACCATTATTCGATCCAACGACCAGACAAAAGGGAGTCGATTCTTGCGCGAGAAGAGCCACAATCCAATCAACAAACCAATAGCCGCACCATGGCTAGCCATACCACCATCTCGAATACCGGTAATAATCTCCAACGGATTGCTAAGGTAGTACTCCGGCTCATAAAAGAGACAATGTCCCACACGAGAGCCAATAATGGTAGCAAAGGTACCATAGATAAATATAGACTCCGAGACCCTCTGATCTAGCCCCTCGTGGCGACAGAAGTAGTCAAAGATCTTAGTTCCGACAAAGATCGTCAATGCCCACATCAAACCATAGTAGCGCACCTCTAGACCAAAGATTGAGAATGCCACCGGGTCAAAGTGCCAATCGATATATAGTAAATCAAACATCTATTTTAGTTGTTAGTTTTATACGTGATTACCTCTTATAACTCTCCAACAGACGAGCAATATACTTTCCGATAATATCAAACTCAATATTCACCACACTACCCACCTCGATATTATGGAAGTTAGTATACTCATAGGTATAGGGGATTATAGAGACACGGAATGTCGCCTCACGAGAGTCACACACAGTCAAGCTCACACCATTCACCGTCACCGAACCCTTCTCCACTGTGCAGTTCGATGCCTGCTCAGGGTCATACTCAAAGGTGAAGTTCCAACTCCCCTGAGCATCCTCCTTAGCGATGCACCTAGCTGTAATATCAACATGTCCCTGAACAATATGCCCATCAAGCAGTGCGTCAGGACGCATAGAGCGCTCGATATTCACCTCATCGCCCACCTGCCACAATCCAAGGTTACTCTTCTGTAGCGTCTCCAACATAGCTGTAACGGTATAACGATCCTCCTCAATAGCCACCACCGTTAGACAGACACCATTATGCGCAATACTCTGGTCGATCTTAAGCTCTGAGGTGATAGAGGAGCTAAGAGTGAAGTGTTTATTCTCCTGCTCCTGCCTAATCTCAACAACCTTAGCCATTGACTCTACAATTCCTGAAAACATATTTTTCCCCTTTTAATTTGTTTAACTAATAAATTTTAACCATCTTTGTAATCCAAAACCACACACCAAGGTCTCGTAGTTCAATGGATAGAATATAAGATTCCGGTTCTTACGATGATGGTTCGAATCCGTCCGAGATCACAATACGAAATAACCACTCGCTACTGCAAATTTACACAAAATTTCCGAAATATATTAACCTATCTAATAAAAACTATGAAAAAGAGAGTACTAACACTTCTAACAATCCTCGCATTTGCTATTCAAGGTGCTAATGCTAAGATATATGAGATTGCCTCGATGGGTGGCATTGCCGATGGTGAGTTTGACAATACAGAGATCATTCAGGGGGCTATTGATGACTGCTCAACAAATGGTGGTGGCGTAGTGAGGCTATCAGGCGGAGTATTTATGTCTCGCACGCTCTACATGAAATCAAACGTCACTCTACGCATAGAGAGTGGAGCCACACTGCGTGCCAATGGGGATTACAACACCTACCCCAGCGATACACACAAAAACATGTATAAGAATGAGCCACATATGGATCGCTGCTTTATCTTCGCCAGCGACGCCCACAACTTCAGCTTTGAGGGTAGCGGAACCATCGATGGTAACGGATACAACCGCAACTTCAAGAAGCAGCGCCCAATGATGCTGCGTTTTCTCAACTGCTCAAAGATCCGCCTCGATGGATTATACCTTATCAACCCCGCAGCGTGGTGTTCAGCATGGCTCTACTGCAATGATATTGCCGTCTCAAACATCTCTATCCATAGCCGCGTGAATGGCAATGGTGATGGTCTTGACTTCGATGGGTGTCAGGATGTTAGGGTCACCAACAGTAACTTCGATACATCGGACGACTGCATCTGCCTACAGACATCAAACCCCGATAAGCCATGCCAGAATGTTGTTGTTTCAAACTGCACATTTACATCTAAATGGGCTGGAGTACGTATCGGTCTACTCTCACAGTCGACAATCTCAAATGTAGCGATCTCAAACTGCACATTCCGCGACATTCAAGACTCAGGTCTTAAGATCCAGCAGAACGAGGGTGGAAAGATGCACAATATGGTCTTTAGCAACTTGGTTATGACCTCTGTACCTCGCCCTATATTTATGACCTTCTGCCAGCAGCGCGCAGGTGATGACACCCCCGAGGAGCTTGCACCTCTACAGTCGATGGGTGGATTTATGTTTAACAACATCATGGTCGACAACTCTATGTGCGACACCAACTCTCTCTTTGTTCTATCAGCCCTTGAGGGTCACTACATCGAGAATGTAGCCATCCGCAACGTCACATTTATCACCGGCGGAGGAGGAACAAAGGAGGAGGCTAAACGCCGCGACATCCCAGAGCTAACACCCGAGATCATGAAGGGTTGGTGGCCCGAGTACAAACTCTTTGGTGGGGTGCTACCCGCAGCAGGAGTATATGCCCGCCATATAAAAAATCTCACCGTGGAGAACTTTATGGTTAAAACAATGCAGCCAGATGCTCGCCCAGTGATCTTCACCGATGATACCCCATCACTTAAGGTTAAATGCGCTGAGTTCGTCGACTAGAGTCCCTCTCTGGTGATGACTTGGGAAATAGGCTGGGGCTGCCCTACGCGGGCGGCGGCGGTTTGCCAACCGCGGGGCTAGCGAGATGCTTTGCATCTCTTCTCTCTTTGCACCTTTGGGCATATAACTTTGTTATATGATTTTAGAGAGCAGATCTCTTTTAGCTCAAGTAAACTTGGCTAAAAGAGATCTGCTCTCTAAAATTTTGCAAACATCTTTCAGATGTTTGCACCCAAAGGTGAGTGGGTAGCTATGGCTAAGTTAATTACTACTCAGACTCTCAATGAAGCGTATATAAAAGACTGTTGTACTTAGAGTTGCCAACCATTTTAATACCTGTTCATAAATACCCAAAGAAATGGGGTGGCTGTTAATCAGCCACCCCATTTAAAGATCTTTCGATTGTGCTACTCTGCAAATGGAACTACATTTACAAATGACTTACCACCCGACTTCTTACAAAACGCTACCGTTCCGTTAACAAGCGCAAATAGAGTGTGATCCTTACCCATACCTACGTTCTCACCCGGATTGTGAAGTGTTCCACGCTGGCGTACGATAATGTTACCAGCCTTTGCGAACTGACCACCGAATAGCTTTACGCCTAATCGCTTGCTCTCTGACTCACGTCCGTTCTTTGAACTTCCGACTCCTTTTTTGTGTGCCATCTTTACTAATTAATTTAAGCGTTAAACAACTACATCACAATATCCTCAATCAACACCTGTGTAAGGCACTGACGATGACCGTTCTGCTTCTGATAGCCAGTTCTTCTCTTCTTCTTAAAGACGATAACCTTATCATCCTTCAAGTGACGAAGAATCTTGCACTTTACTGAGGCGCCTTCTACAACAGGTGCACCTACCTTAACCTGACCGCCATTCTCTGTTAGCAGGACTTTGTCGAAACTAATAGACGAATTCTCTTCGCCTTTTAAGCGGTGAACATACAGTTTACGACCTTTTTCAGCTTTAAATTGCTGACCTGCAATCTCTACGATTACGTACATTTTTTGTTTTTCTGAATTTATATTATAATTCGTGAGCAAATATAGTGAATATTTTTAAACCTCACAACTTTTTACTCTTTTTTTGCGCAGGTTTTTGCATTGTAAAAAATATGAGTTATATTCGCATAAAATAAATTTAAAAGATTATGAACAATTTCACATTCCAGAATCCAACGAAGCTAATCTTCGGAAGGGGCGAGATCGCCTCATTGCGTAGCCAAATTCCAGCAGGAGCAAAGATCCTTATGACAATGGGGGGTGGCAGCATAAAATCAAACGGAATATACGATCAAGTTAAGGCGGCATTGACTGATTTTGACGTGGTTGAGTTTTGGGGCATCGAGCCAAACCCTCGTGTTGAGACTCTTCGCAAGGCGATCACTTTGGGTATTAGCGAGAAGGTTGATTTTATCCTTGCGGTCGGTGGTGGTTCGGTGATTGACGGAACAAAGTTGATCTCAGTGAGCATAGCAAACCCAACCCTAGAGCCATGGGATGTAGTGATCGGCAAGGCGCCATTCAATACACACGTACCCTTCGGATCGGTCTTGACTCTTCCAGCAACAGGGTCGGAGATGAATAAAGGGGCGGTGATCTCGAACGATGCAACGGGGGAGAAGTATCCATTCTACTCATACTATCCAGAGTTCTCTGTTCTCGACCCAGAGGCGACATTCACGCTACCTAAGCACCAGATTGCTTGCGGATTGGCAGACACCTTTGTGCATGTCATGGAGCAGTATATGACCAACTACCAGATGTCACCATTGATGGATCGTTGGAGCGAGGGAATCCTCCAGACAGTTGTTGAGATTGCCCCTAAAGTGTTGGCTAACCCAAGTGATTACGATCAGATGTCTAACTTCATGCTATGTGCAACGATGGCGCTTAACGGATTTGTAGCGTTAGGAGTACCACAAGATTGGGCGACACATATGGTTGGACATGAGTTAACGGCACTCACTGGATTGACTCACGGTCACACACTAACTATTATACACCCAGCGATGTTAAGCGTTATGCGCGAGCAGAAAAGAGAGAAGCTATTGCAGTTTGGCGAGCGTGTTTGGGGAGTTGTCGATGGCGGTGAGCAGGAGCGTATCGATGCAACGATAGCGGCGACCGAGAGCTTCTTCCGCTCATTGGGTCTCAAAACAAGGCTATCAGAGAATGGTGTTGGCGACGATGTTATCGAGGAGATTATCCGCCGATTCCGCGAGCGAGGAACGAAATTGGGTGAGAGACAGAATGTAACCTATGAGCAGATTGAGCAGGTGTTAAAACTCTGTCGATAGATTTTTTTATCATTTGAATTGTAAAATCTGAAAATTTATCACTATCTTTGTGCGCTAAGGAGTGAAAATTTTTAGAACATTATAATATGAATATTGTAAAAGAGGGTCGCGAACAGGGTGTTTCGCTAATCAAAGTGGTTGTGTCTGAGGCAGATTACAAGGATGCTGTAGAGAAGAGCTTGCGCGAGTACAAGCGCAAAGCAAATGTACCCGGATTCCGTCCCGGAATGGTGCCAATGGGTGTTGTGAAGAAGATGTATGGCAAGGGTGTTTTGGCAGAGCAGTCATATCAAATAGCTTCACAGGCAGTCTTTGAGTATCTTAAGGAGAATAACATCGACTACTTAGGAGATATACTACCTTCAGATGAGCAGGGTGACTTCGATTTCGATAATGGCACAGAATTTGAATTTGCGTTTGAGATTGGAGAGGCTCCAGCATTTGAGAATAATTTCTCTGTTGACGATGTTGTGAACTACTACACTATCAAGATAGAGGAGCAGATGCACAATGACTACCGTTCAAACTACCTACGTAAGTTTGGTCGTTTGGTAGATGTAGATACAATTGAGAGCGATGAGGCACTAACAGTAACCTTGGATAATGGCGATCTACGCCTAGAGGATGCATATGTTGGACTAATCTCGATGAGTGAGGAGGAGCGCGCACCATTTATTGGCAAGGCGAAGGGTGATAAGATGAGTGTTAATGTGAATGAGCTATACAAAAAGCCAGAGCAGAGAGCATCTATCCTTAGCGTTAGCCAAGAGGAGTTGGAGAGCATCAACCCTGAGTTTGAGTTGGAGATCACCGGCATACGTAAGTTTGCTGATCCTGAGCTTAATGAGGAGTTCTTCAAGATGGCATTCCCTGCAGGTGATGTAACATCGGAGGCTGAGTTGGATGCCTATGTTGACAAGCAGATTGCAGTTGAGTTGGCAAAGGAGAGCGATAACCTCTTTGCAGCACAGTTGTCAAACTATGCTCGCGAGAAGGCTAACCTACAGATGCCTGAGGCGTTCCTAAAGAGATGGTTGTTGGCTATCAACGAGGGTCGCTTCTCAATGGAGGAGATCGAGCGTGACTTCGCACCATTTATGGATATGTATAAGTGGAACTTCATCCAGAAGAGAATCATCGAGGCTGAGCAGATCACCGTTACTCCAGAGGATGCTTTGGCTGAGGCGAAGGCAATTGCACAGGCTCAGTTGGCTCAGTATGGAATGGGTACTGCACCAGATGATATGTTGGAGAACTACGCAAAGCAGATGCTTAGCACAAAGGAGCAGGGACAGAAGATCTACGAGCAGCTATTTGAGCGCAGTGTAGTCAACTCTATTAAGAGCAAGATCACTATTAAGAGCGAGGAGATCTCACTTGAGGAGTTCGGCAACCAGCTAGAGAAACTTAACTAAATGGATTAAGGGGGTGACTAATAAGTTGAAAATATCTCTATAGACTTGTTAGTCATCCTCTTAATATACATTGAAAAATATTAACATGTCTGAGTTTAAAAAATTTGCTACGGGACACTGCGGAATCAGTTCGTTACGTCTGCATGATTACGAATCTATCTATGCAGGGTATGTCTCACCAACGATCACCGAGGAGAGACGACTTAATGTAGCGACGATGGATGTCTTTTCGAGGTTGATGATGGATAGAATCATCTTCCTTGGCGCACCTATATATGATGATGCTGCAAATATTATTCAGGCTCAGCTACTATTTTTAGAGTCTAATGACCCTGAGCTAGATATTCAGATCTACATCAACTCTCCCGGAGGATCAGTTAGTGCCGGATTGGGTATCTATGACACCATGCAGTTGGTCAAACCAGATGTTGCCACTATCTGTACAGGCTTAGCAGCCTCTATGGGTGCCGTGTTATTGTGTGCGGGGGCAGCGGGCAAACGTAGCGCACTACCCCACTCAAGGGTAATGATCCACCAACCACTTGGTGGCGCACAGGGTCAAGCGAGCGATATTGAGATCACAGCACGTGAGATCGTAAAGACTCGAAATGAACTCTACTCGATCATCTCTCAGCACTCAGGGGTAGCTGTTGAGCAGTTAGAGAGAGATGCCGATAGAGACTATTGGCTCTCATCACAAGAGGCACTTGAATATGGTCTAATCGACATTGTTCAGAGCAGAAGATAATATATGGCAAAAACGAAAGGAAGTAAGCAGGAGAGATGCCTGTTCTGTGGAGCTACAGCCGATGAGGTAGCATTGATGTTTACAGGTGCTGAGGGTATTAGCATCTGTAGCAACTGTGTTGAAAATGGCTACTCCATTTTGGCAGAGGGTGGTATGCTGCGTCGCGAAGTGCCTATAGCTAAAAGGGTTAATGGCAAGGTAGAGGCGATAAATCTAGAGGAGGTTTTGCGCCCCTCACAGATGAAGGAGCAGCTTGATCTTTATGTTATAGGGCAGGATAGTGCGAAGAGGGCGATGTGTGTAGCTGTTTATAACCACTATAAGAGGCTTAACTACCTCGACTCACTACACAGTGGCAAGAGTGTAAAGAGAGGAGCAGCAACGGAGAAGAGTATCACCGATGTAGAGATAGATAAGAGTAATATCGTCTTAGTTGGACCTACGGGTACAGGTAAGACGCTGATGGCTCGAACCATAGCACGAATGCTCAATGTACCCTTTGCCATCGTTGATGCTACAGCACTCACCGAGGCGGGATATGTAGGTGAGGATGTTGAGGGTATACTCACTCGTCTGTTGCAGGTTGCCGACTACAATGTTGATCTGGCACAGAGGGGTATTGTCTTTATTGATGAGATAGATAAGATTGCACGCAAAAGCGACAACCCAAGTATTACACGCGATGTATCGGGTGAGGGTGTGCAGCAGGCGTTGCTAAAGATTTTGGAGGGTACAGTGGTTAATGTACCACCTCAAGGTGGACGTAAACACCCCGACCAGAAGTATATACAGGTCGAGACCAAAAACATACTGTTTATCTGCGGAGGGGCATTTGATGGTGTTGAACGAAGAATAGCACAGAGGTTGAATACACGCGCAGTGGGCTATGGTCAGCAGGATAGGGATAAGATAGATAGGAAGAACCTAATGAAGTATCTCACACCTCAAGATCTGAAGAGTTTTGGATTGATTCCTGAGTTGATAGGTCGTCTACCGGTATTGACATCGATGCAGGAGCTTTCGCGCGAGGCGTTGCGATCAATTCTTACTGAGCCAAAGAATGCCATTACAAAGCAGTATGAGCAGCTCTTTGCTATGGATGGAGTGAAGTTGAGCTTTGAGCCAGAGGCGTTAGAGCTTATTGTAGACAAAGCAATTGAGTATAAGTTGGGAGCCAGAGGACTTCGTTCAATCTGCGAAACCATAATGGTTGAGCTAATGTACGAGATTCCGGTAATGGGAGTGAGCGAGTATGTAGTCACTTATGACTACGCTAAAGAGCGTTTATCAAACAACTAATATAGATAATAACTATAAAACTAAGATTATGGATAACTCAAAATTGAATATAGCGGCAGATAATATCAGGATATTGTCAGCTGCAATGGTTGAGAGGTCAAAGTCTGGACACCCCGGTGGCGCTATGGGCGGAGCAGACTATATCAACCTACTCTACACTGAGTTCTTACGTTATGACCCATCAAATATGAACTGGGCATATAGAGATCGTATGTTCCTCGATCCGGGACACATGTCCCCAATGCTCTACTCGGTGCTGTCTCTAGCAGGCAACTATTCGATGGATGATTTGATGAACCTCAGACAGTGGAAGAGCGCTACTCCGGGTCACCCAGAGGTAGATGTTATGCGAGGGGTCGAGAACACCTCTGGACCATTGGGTCAAGGTCATGCAATGGCACTAGGTGCAGCAATCGTAGAGAGGTTTATGTGCGCGCGCTTTGGAGAGTGGATGGCTCACAAAACCTACGCTTATATCTCTGATGGAGCGATTCAAGAGGAGGTATCTCAGGGTGTAGGACGTATTGCGGGTCACCTCGGATTGAGTAATTTCATAATGTACTACGACTCAAACAACATCCAGCTATCAACAAAGGTTGAGGAGGTTGATACTGAGGATGTAGAGATGAAGTATAGAGCGTGGGGATGGAGCGTAATCACAGTTGACGGACACAATGTCGATGAGCTACGTGCAGCCCTCACCACAGCCAATAACGAGAGTGAGCGACCAACGCTCATCATCGGAAAGACAATCATGGGTAAGGGCGCTCGCAAAGCCGATGGCGAGAGTTTTGAGGATATGGTCTCAACACATGGACAGCCATTGAGTGCTGCCGGAGCAGATATTGCAGCTACAATCACCAACCTCGGAGGAGATGCAGACAACCCATTCACCATCTTTGAGGAGAGCAAAGAGATCTACGCACAACGACGCAGTGAGTTGTTGACAATGATGGAGGAGCTAAATAAGATGGAGGCAGATTGGAGAGCAGCAAACCCAGAGCTATCGGTTAAGCTAGATACATTCCTCAGCGGAGATGCACCAGAGATCAACTACGAGTCGATAGAGATCAAACCAAATATCGCTACACGCGCCTCATCAGCAGCTGTATTGAGCCACTTTGCCGACAAGGTAGACAATATGATTGTTGCCTCAGCCGATTTGAGCAACTCAGATAAGACTGATGGCTATCTCAATAAGACCAAAGCATTCACTAAGGGTGACTTTAGTGGTAAGTTCTTTCAGGCAGGAGTATCTGAGTTCACCATGGCATGTGTGATGAATGGAATGGCTCTACATGGTGGTGTTATCCCCGCTTGTGGAACATTCTTCGTCTTTTCAGACTACATGAAGCCCGCTGTTCGCCTCTCGGCACTTATGCGCCTACATGTGATCTATATCTGGACACACGACTCATTTAGAGTTGGTGAGGATGGACCTACACACCAGCCTATTGAGCAGGAGGTACAGATCCGTCTACTGGAGCATCTACACAACCACCATGGCGAGCGCTCAATGGTTGTCTTGCGCCCAGCAGATAGCGACGAGATTGTTGCAGCATGGAGCCATGCAATGGGGGAGAAGCGCCCAGTGGGATTGATCCTTTCACGTCAAAATATCAAAGATATACCTGCACTAGGCGGCATGCGCCGCAAAGAGGCACAGCAGCTGGAGAAGGGTGGCTATGTTGTATACGATAGCGTTGATGCAAAGGCTGTACTTATAGCTTCGGGATCTGAGGTGTCAACACTTATTGATGGTGCTAAACTACTTGGTGATGATGGTATCGGAGTGAGAGTTGTTAGCCTACCTAGCGAGGGTCTCTTCCGTGACCAACCTAAATCATATCAAAGCAATGTCCTACCAGCAAAGTTACCACGCTATGGAATGACCTCTGGTCTGCCCGTGACGCTACAGGGTATCGTTGGTGATAGTGGAGTTGTTCACGGTCTCGACCACTTCGGATGGTCTGCGCCAGCAGGAGTCCTCGATGATAAGTTTGGCTACAATGGTCTAACGGTCTACAACGAGGTTAAAAAGATGCTTAAAGCGAAGTAATTTAGGCGCTGAAGAGAGGTTACGAACAGGCTTCTTCTGCTAGCAAGCACCATGTGCTGCCTCCGGCGGTCGGGTTGCCACCCGATGGGCTAGCGAGATGCTTTGCATCTCTTCTTTCGTTGCGCTTTGGACTTTATTTTAAGTTTAGCAGCTCATAGTTTTAGCTCAAATAAATTTGGCTAAAACTATGAGCTGCTAAACTTACAAACACCTAAAGGTGTTTGGGTCCAAAGCGAAAGGTCTGTCGCAAACATTGTCTATAAGAGTGAATATCCTCCATAATATGCATCTTCGACGACAATATCTTTGCTATAGCTGCTCATTCACTTTTGGGTGCAAACATCTGAAAGATGTTTGCACCCAAAAGTGCAACAAAAGAAGAGATGCAGAGCATCTCGACAGCTCAGCGGGGAGCACCCCGCCGCCGCCCGCGCAGGGCAGCCCCCAAGTCCCCACCAGATCTCAAATCAACCAAAGTAATTACGGATAGCAGATCTACGCGACCTACCAACAGCCTCATCGAGTTGTTCATCGGTAGCTGCGCACACTCCGGCGACACTACCAAATCTCTTTAACAGGGTAGTGACACTCTTTGCACCCAATCCTTTGATTTGATCTAGTTCACTAGTGAGCATGGTGCTACTGCGTTGCTGTCTATGGTGTGTGATAGCAAATCGATGTGCCTCATCACGTATATGGCACACCACCTTTAATGGCTCTCCTTTACGACTAAGATAGTATGGATTGGGGTCATTGGGGAAGAATATCTAC
>JBCQTG010000051.1:0-14231 GCA_047178765.1 Rikenellaceae bacterium
TTATCAATAGATACGCCATACCTATTGCGTGTGACCCACTAGCACATGCACCCGAGATGGTGAAGTTGACCCCCCTGAGGTTGAATATAACCGATAGGTTCATCGAGACCGTTGAGTTCATCGCTTGGAAGATATTTCCCGAGCCAACAAGAGCGGTATTCTTCTTCGCCCTCACGGTGTCGACACCCTCAATTGTGTGGATAGCGCTACTATCATTACCATATAGCACACCCACCTCTCTCTGCGCTAAGAACTCCTCATCTATCGATGCTTGAGCCATAGCCTCCAATGTAGCGACATAGGCATATGCACCCTGCTCAGCGAGGGTTACCCTCTTCTTACGATCGAGGAGACCCTTTAGATTGGGGGTCTCAACAATACCCGTAAGCGATGAACGATAGCCCAGCTCCTTACGATCAAGATCAAGCCCAATACCCGATACACCATTATATAGAGACTCGGTTACCTCTTTTTTATTTTTGCCAATACAAGAGTAGATACCCATTCCTGTTATTACGACTCTATTTCCCTTCATAACTATTAAGGGGAGATATAATTTCTCCCGATTTTTAATTTTTAGTTAATAATTACCCATTTTTGGTTTTGCAAAAGTGGGTTGTAGTGGCTCTACCACCGATTTTTGTAAAATCGAAAAGGGGTGGTTAGTAGCTTAAAAGTAATTTTGGGAGAAATTAGATCTCCCCTTAACTATATAACCCTCCATTAATCGATATTACCTCTCCAGTTATGTATGATGACGATGTCGAGGCTAGAAACCCAACAAGATCGGCAACCTCCTCAGCTTTGCCGAAGCGTCCCGCCGGGATATATTTTTTCAACTCCTTCTCATCGAGGTCGGAGGTCATATCTGAGATGATATAACCCGGAGCAACGGCATTTACCGTAACACCCTTCTTTGCCACCTCTTGAGCGAGAGCCTTTGTTGCAGCTATCACTCCACCCTTCGACGCTGAGTAGTTAACCTGCCCAGCCATACCCTTTAAACCCGAGAGCGAAACGATATTTATTATACGCCCAAAACGCCCAACAAGCATCGATTTAAGCAGCGGCTGAGTAACGTTAAAGAAGCCATCAAGGCTAATATCCAACACCCTGTTCCAGCTACTCCTCTCCATCCACATCATTAGTGAATCAGAGCGTATACCGGCATTATTTACCAACACCTCGATATACTCACCCTTATGAGCCTCCTGCCACTCTGTGATAGCCTTTGTTGTCTGATCGGCAGAGGCAACATCGAAGGCGATCGTCTCACCGTCTGAGCCACACTCTCTAACCATCTCTAGAGTCCGAGCAGCCTCAGCCTCATTTGAGTTGTAGTTGATAATGATGTAGTAACCCATCTGAGCTAACTTAATAGATATAGCTCGACCGATTCCTCGACTACCTCCTGTTACTAATGCGTACTTCATATCTTTAAAACGAAATTATGGGAGCAACTAACAAACCGCCTAACCCCCTCTTCAATACATTTAATTTGTTTATAACCCTATCCTCATCTCTTAAGATAGGCTACAATATCCTTAATCTCTTGGAACTTAGTTGTATCATCCGCAAAGGGTGGCACAATAGCGCGGATCTCATCATACAACCACCTCGTCTGCTCCGATAGCCCCTCCTTGATCTCTAGACAATCTACCGCCTGAACCAAAGCCATCATATGTATCGACATAACCTGAAAGCTATTCTCAAGAACACGCTGTGCCGTCATCGCTGAGTTCGTTCCCATACTCACAATATCTTGATTATCATTGTTGTTTGGGATTGAGTGTACATACATCGGGTTCGACAACATCTGGCACTCTGCCGTTGTCGATGTTGCAGTAAATTGAGCCGCTTGGAGTCCATAGTTTAGACCCAACTTGCCCAGATTAACAAATGGGGGGAGAATACCATTTATACGGTCGTGAAAGAGGTAGTTGAGCTGACGCTCTACAAGCATCGTCATCTTGGTGATGGCGATCTTCAACTTATCCATCTCAAACGAGACGTAGTCACCATGGAAATTACCACCGTGATAGACACACTCACTCTCGGGATCTACAATTGGATTATCATCTACCGACTCAAACTCCTCAAGCAGCACCTTGCTGACATTATTTACCGTCTCTAATATGGGTCCCAATATCTGAGGTATACATCGTAGCGAGTAGTATGGCTGTACCTTATGTTTAAACACCCTCCTCTCACTACTCTCCTCCGAAGAGCCGTAAAGCTCAACCTCTCGACTGCGCAATAGCCTGCTCGATGCAGCAACCTCTCGCATCATTGCCGCGACCTCAATCTGCCCCTCATGAAGTTTGAGTCCATTGAGAACCTCCGACATAAAGTCATCATATGAAGCTGCAATCTCATTCATCATCACCGAGCCTAGCAGCGACCACCTGAGCAGCTTACGGGCGTAGCTGAGGTTAACCAGCGCAACGCCAGTCATCACCCCTGTGCCATTGGTGATAGCCAACCCCTCGCGGATATACATCTTCAGCGGCTTGATCGAGCAGATCTCCATCGCCTGAGATGCCACCATCACCTCACCCTTATAAAGCACCTCACCCTCTCCGATAAGTGCTAGGGCTAAGTGTGACAACTGTACCAGATCTCCACTTGCACCAACACTTCCATGTTCGGGGATGATTGGGGTAATATCATTATTCAGAAATGCCACAATGACATCAACCGTATCTCTATGTACGGCAGATTTACCCGCTAAGAATGTCTGTAGACGAGATAGCAGAGCAGCCCTAACCGACTCCTTTGGGATGGGGTTTCCCGCGCCACAGCTATGTGAGCGGATAATGTTATATTGGAGGTCGTTCAACTCTGCATCATCAATGCGATATTGAGCCATCGGACCAAAGCCAGTGTTTATGCCATAGATAATTTTGCCCTTTTGATACTCGGCAAGGAAATTATATGATCTATCCACAAGCGCATACTGCTCCTGCGAAACCTCGATTGATCTGTTGTTAAATACAATATCCTCAATTAATCTCTCGTTAAACATATAAGCGTAACTTCTTATTTTAAATCCACGTAAATTTTATTTTATTAGGTTTTGACCTAAATAAAGCATGTCGTTTTAGTGCATAAAGATAGTGAAAATAATCTAAATAGACGCATTTGTTGTCTATTTTTCTGATATTACCTTGCTTTTGATATTTTTAAATTTAGAGGCTCATGCGTTTAGCCAAATAAATTTGAACTAAAAGCATGAGCCTCTAAGTCTCCAAAGTGCCTAGGACGACACCTGTATGCTACTACAATCTAGCCTTGATAGCCGCAGTCTCCGCCTCGTAGCCGGGCTTCTCTAGTAGAGCAAACATATTCTTCTTGTACGCCTCAACACCGGGCTGGTCAAATGGGTTAACCCCCAAAAGGTAGCCACTGATTCCACATGCACGCTCGAAGAAGTAGAGCAACGCTCCGATATAGTACTCCGAGATCTCAGGGATCATAATACGGATATTTGGCACTCCTCCATCAACATGGGCGATAGTTACACCTAGCTCAGCCATAAGGTTAACCTCAGAGAAGCGCTTTCCAGCCAAGAAGTTAAGACCATCAAGATCAGCTCCATCCTTCTCGATTGTAAGTATGTTCTGTGGCTTCTCAACAGAGATAACACTCTCGAACAAGATACGCTCACCCTCCTGAATATACTGACCCATAGAGTGTAGATCGGCAGTCAAGGTGACACTTGCTGGGCAGATTCCCACGCCATCCTTGCCCTCGCTCTCGCCAAAGAGCTGCTTCCACCACTCAGAGACATAGAGCAACTTAGGCTCGTAAGATGCCAAGATCTCAATCTTCTTTCCGCTCTTATAAAGCTCATTACGCACAGCAGCGTAGATCGCCGATGGGTTCTCATCGAATGGTACTGAGGCGTTAGTAGCCCTCTGCATATCCTGCGCACCACGAACCAACTCATTGATATTCACGCCACCAGCAGCCAATGGAATCAAACCTACAGGGGTTAGAACAGAGAAACGACCACCCACATCATCTGGGATAACAAATGTTGCATAACCCTCAGTAGTAGCCAAGGTCTTTAGCGCTCCGCGTGCAGCATCAGTCACCGCAACGATACGCTCCGACGCCTCAGCCTTGCCATAGCGAGCCTCGATCTCTGCCTTGATAACGCGGAATGCGATAGCTGGCTCTGTTGTTGTACCCGACTTTGAGATCACCACCGCAGCGATAGAGTAGCTCTTAGTAGCGTTCAAAAGCTCAGTAACATAATCCTCAGAGATATTCTGACCAGCGAAGAGGACGATTGGATTCTCTCTCTCCTTTTTCAACAACTCGAATGAGTCACTCATAGCCTCCAAAACAGCCTTTGCTCCGAGGTATGAACCACCGATACCGATAGCGATAATCACCTCTGCCTTGCCCTTTAGCTTCAACGCAGCCTCGTTGATTGCCGATAGCTGCTCAGCATCGATCGATGCAGGTAGGTTCACCCATCCGAGGAAGTCGCTGCCCTTACCCTCTCTACTCTCCAACAGTACGTTAGCCGCCTCTGCTTGCTCTTTAATCTGGCTTGATAGCTCAATACCACTCTTTGAAAGATCTAATTTAACCATTTTTTTCCTATTTTTAATATAATAATCACTACAAAAGAATACCACTATCGGTAACAATAACACTTATAGGATGGCTATCGATATAGTTCACCATCTCTACTCTATACATCTTTATCTGAGGCTGTTCAATCACCTCGATCTGGCTAATATCATAGTCGGAGTACTCCTCCTCAGCGAGCAGCCCCTTTGCCTCATCGGTGAGATCGGGAAGAGTAGCGTTATAGAGTGTGCGTTGCCACACTCCATGGGGGCTAAAGATCGCCTCCTTATAGATCCCCTTATGGAGAAAACGAACCTTAATCATCTGCTCTTCAAGGCTGACATTAGTGACCACCGAGCCATCATAACCCTTAACAATAGAACTCCCCACCTCCTCAACTAGGCTCGACGACAAGGGCTGAGCAGCTAGTAAAAAAGGTGCTAAAAGGGGAACTAATATCAAGAATAATACTCTCATAGCCACAGAATAACACATTACGCGCCACAAAGGTAATGAGAATAAATGAAATAACCCAATTAAGATTTGAACTTATTTAGAATCTGTTCAAATTTTTTATTGTTGGGCTATACTACAGATCACTATCTAATGATTTTAAACGACTCATCCTCATTGAAGAGAATGATCGACGAGGGTTTGCGGGTAGGCTTACCCTCGAAACGTGGATCAATAACCATATCTACGCCATCGATAATCTCGCGACTAATCTGATCGAATCTCTCAGGTGTAGACTCACCACTAATATTTGCAGATGTCGAGACCACCGGACGACCAAGACGGCGAGTGAGCGCAAGACAAAAGTCATGATTAGCAACCCTCATCGCCAACGCCCCCCCCTCGGGGATAAGATTTGCCGCCACACCAGCCCCTCCCGGCATGATAACCGTCAAGGGGGAGTCGGAAACCTCCATGAGATCCATCGCCACCGATAGTGGGCGCTTGATATAGCGGACAACCATATCTAGGGAGTTACAAAGCACAATCATCCCCATCTTATTCTCCGAGCGTTTGAGAGCATAGATCTTTGCCACCGCCTCAGCGTTAGTGGCATCGCACCCCACACCCCACACCGTATCGGTCGGGTATAGAATTATTCCACCACCTCTCAAGAGCTCAACTGCTCTATCTACCTGTTCTTTCATAATCATATGGGGATTTTAATATATTACATTCTCAACAATCAGATCCGCCGGCGTCATCTTCTCGCGAATGATATACGCCTTAGGAAAGATCTTCTGCAGTCTATTGAGCATCATCACCGCCTCCTCATTTGAGGTGGCATAACCGGCATGCACCTTAAAGTAGGGGTTATCATAGATGAGCGTGGTCTTAATATCCTCAAACTGCTCTTTGCACCTCTCCACGACATCATTCGCCTCGGCACGTCCATTTGCTCTGTTGCTAAAGAAGATACCAACTCTATAGCCTATCATCTCCCTATTTGCATCACCACTCTCCACACGTTCAAGCGCCGAGGATGCCGAACGGTCGATATTCAGCGTCACGCGACCCGGCTCAAAAAAGAGATACTCCAAACTATCGGGACGTGCAGTGAGCTTCTCCTGATAGGCGACTAGCCCCCCACACCCTACACTCTCAGCCTCATAATCAAGCAGTTCAGCCAGCAACATACTATCGATCAACACACTATCAATTAGGCTATCATCAAGATCAATCTGATCCTGAGCAACACCCATAGTTGAGAGCGCAACCATAGCCACAGAGAGCCACAGAGAGATGATTTTCTTTATTGTCATAGTGCAAAGGTAGATAAAATTTTAGCAATATCAACCCTTTTGCCCGATACTTTTTTGCTCCTCTTATCCGCCATCAGCTCAGCCGAGTAGCCGATAGTCATATCATCATACTCCGAGCGTGATATTCGCGCAGCGAGGCGCACCATAGCCATTGCATCCAACCCCTCTAATTTCCAGATCGTCACCACCTCTCCCCTGCTCTTTGCATCTATGCTCGCTCGACCAACCTGAACTATAGTGGCAACAACCTTATCACCCTCGAAGAGTTCAATGACACCACTCTCCATAGCGACTATTGAAGAGGAGTCATTCGCCACATCCGCCTTGATCTCTATCCCTGTAAAACCCTTAAGCTGAATAGATGTGATCTGCTCTAGGCTGACATTGCGTGCCACATCGCCAAACTTCGCCAATCCGCATGATGTGGTCATAACGATCAACACCAGAAGTAGAATATATCTCTTAAACATCATCATTTTCTCCCTATATATATTTGAGCGATCGAACCACTCTGCGACACAGCACGGCAATCGCTCAACCCCGTGCTACGCATAAGCTCTAGAAACTCCTCCACCGAGGCAAACTCCTCCACCGAGGCGGGTAGATAGTCATACGCCTTGCGGTCACGAGAGATCAGCGCACCTATTCGCGGCAGAACGCTTCGTGAGTAGATGTTATATATCGATCTAAAGAGTCTATTCTTAGGGGTAGAGAACTCCAATATAATCACCATTCCGCCACATCGAGTCACCCTAACCATTTCCGCCACACCCCCAGCCAGATCGCCAAAATTACGAACGCCAAAGGCAGCTGTAACCACATCGAACTGCTCTTCATCAAAGCGCAACTCCTCCGCCGATTGAACATCTACGCTAACCCTATCACTCAACCCCGCACGCTCAATCTTCTCACGAGCGACAGCCAACATACCCTCTGACGGATCAACACCAACAACATCTGCCGTGGTGATACGTCGAGCCATAGCCAAAGCGAGATCACCCGTCCCCGTAGCGACATCAAGAATCCTCGGCTTCTCAACGCTACGCAGCACCTTTGCCACCCTACGCACAACATTATATCTCCAACGTCTATCTATCTGCAACGACAAGATGTGGTTGAGTCGATCGTAGGCGGGTGCAATATTATTAAACATCTCGCGAACCTCCTCACTCTTGGTCGTCTGCTCTCTATTGTATGGTTTCATCTATTGAAATTTAATCGCCTTACTAGGCTCAATTCTACTAACTATTCGCGTGGGTAGAGCTATCGAGAGTGCTATAACCGCCACCACTCCACAGTTAAGCAGCAGCAGCCACCCCATCGAGAGATCAACAGGCACGCTACGCAAGATATAACTCCCCTCATCGAGCGATATAACATTAAAATATCGCTGAATGAGCAGCAATAACAGTGCAACCCCATTACCTATCGCCAACCCCCGCAAAGTGATCGCCACCGAGCGTATAGCGAAGATCTGCGCCAAAGAGCGGTTATTCATCCCCATACTCTTCAACACCCCTATCACACTGCTACCCTCAAGGACCATAATCAACATCACCGTGATAATATTAAATATAGCGACAATAGTCATAATAATAATCACCACCACAGCATTCATATCTAGTGCCGAAAGCCACTCAAATATCGAGGGGTATAGCTGTCGCGTAGAGTAGATCGCCACCCCATCAAACCGATCATCATCGGTTGTGACTATCTCGCTATTAATTGCGGTAGCCAGCTGCTCCAACACCTCTTTACCCCCTCTACTTGCACCCCAATCGATCTTCACCTCATACCCCGATAGCTGGTCGCTACTCCATCCATTTAGACTCTGGACATTGGTTATATCCACCATAACCATCACACGCTCCATCTCCCCCATGCCACCATTATATATTGCCGATATGCGGTATAGATCACGTCGAGGATCACCCTCCTCGCCCACAATCAACAGCTCCAACCTATCCCCCACACTCAGCTTTAACTGATCGGACAACTCGCTAGAGATAACCGCGCTACGCCCATCTAAGGCTAGACCATCCTCCTGGAGTTGACCATCCACCAGCCCCTCTCTCATAACCGACATATCGTAATTCGGATCAACACCCTTAAGCACCACCCCCTCAACACCCTCCGCACTTCGCAAAACAGCGGCACGAGAGACATATGGCGTAATGCTCTTAACCACAACACCACTCTCGCTAAAGATGCGCCCAATAATCTCCTCGACATGGTCACCACGGATAATAGGGGTGACAGACGAGGGGTTAACACCCGACACCGGGGCAACAATCATATCGCCCGAAAGGGTGGTAAATCGATCATATATCTGCGCACGAAAACCAAAAATAATCGACAAGGTAACCACCATCACCGCGACACTAAGAGCAACAGCGGTGGTGGCGATAGTAACCATCACCCCACCCTGTCTACGCGAGTTAGCATCGCTGCTACGACCCATTCTGCGGGCTATGAGAAGCTCAATCCTCATTCATCACCAGCGCAGCAGCCCCAATAATCGCCACATTACCCCCCTGAATTCCACTAGGTAGCAGCTTCGTCTGCCCCCTAAAGTTAGCTATCGTATTGAGATCCATATAGTGACGTGTAGGTTCAAAGATCAACTCACCCGACTTAGCCAAACCACCAAAGATAATGATCGCCTCGGGTGTAAAGATTGTAATTAGATCAGCCAATGCACGACCCAACACCTCTCCGGTGAATCTAAACGCCTCTAGCGCCAGCTCATCTCCATCACGAGCGGCAAGGGCAATATCCAGACTCTCCAACTTGCTAAAGGGGATCTCACGCAGAGGCGAGGGGACCCTCATCGAAGCCATAAGCTCAAAAGCGGTCCTCTTAATTCCGGTAGCCGAGGCGTAGCACTCCAAACAGCCACGATTACCACATCCACACTCCCTGCCACCACGAATGACATTAGCATGTCCAAACTCCCCAGCAAAGCCCGCACGACCATAGATCATCTCACCCCCTGCAACAAAGCCCGAGCCGAGACCTGTACCGAGTGTAATAACGGCAAAATCCTTCATCCCCTTAGCGGCACCAAACAACATCTCGCCCATTGTCGCAGCATTAGCATCGTTGGTCATCTTAATCTTATCACATTCGGGGAAGTAAGCCCCAAGATCCTTAGTGAGGTTAAAGACCCTATCATCACTATCCACCGGCTCCCCTGAGGGGTATTTCCAGAGGTTCGCAGGCTGCTCAATAGCGCCATTATAGTATGAAGAGTTGGGCGCACCAATACCTATACCTATCAACTCATACTCGAAATCGAGCGAGCCGAGAAGCTGCTTCACACCCTTTGCCAATGCCTCAACATAGGCTGGATAGTCGCCATAGTGTGGGTAATCCTTCGTAGAGATTCCGCCCTCAGCAATGATCTTACCATCACCGCCCACAACACCAAAAGCGGAGTTAATCCCGCCTATATCAATACCAACAGTTATCCTCTTCATAATCTTATCATTTTGTTATTACCCCAAAGATAATACAAATATTCGAGAAATGAAAATCTCTATTAACCGAAATTATCACCCACAAAAAAAGATACCTAGCAGAGCTATACTCCACTAGGCATCAACAACTATTTCTCTAGGGGAGTTCTATACCCCCCTCTATATAAAACTACCAGAAGATAGCGTAGATCACAGCCAACAAAATACAGATTACATAGGCTCCGATATTGAAGATCTTATCAGTAGCAAACATATCGTGAGTCAACTTGATAGCCTTAGAGTCATCAACACCCTTGTTTGTAGATAGAGAGACCATAAAGATCACAACTACTGTCAAGATAGTGGTGTAGAACATCTGGTCGATAAATGGCATTACGATTCCAGGGCAGAACTTAAAGAACAGAGCGATTGGAATTGACGCCAATACTCCCCAGATAGCACCCTTGTTATTAGCCTTCTTCCAGAACAATCCCATCAAGAATACTCCCAAGATACCAGGGCTAACCAATCCTGTGTACTCCTGGATATACTGGAATACCTGATCGATTCCTCCCAACATAGGAGCAAGGATCAATGCGATAACCAATGCGATACCAGCAGTCAAACGACCGATATTAACCAATGTCGTCTGAGATGCATTTGGGTTCATATATGGCTTGTAGATATCCATTGTGAAGATTGTAGATGTTGAGTTCAACATACTAGCCAACGATGATACGATAGCTGCTGCCAACGCTGCCACAACCAATCCCTTCAATCCTGTAGGTACGAAAGTCTTGATCAACCATGGGTAAGCAGAGTCGTTGCTCAATCCACCACCAGCGATCTCAAAGGTCTCAACAGCTCCAAACAGCTGATCCTGATACATCACATAAGCGATGATTCCTGGAACAACAACGATAAATGGAATCAACATCTTCAAGAATGCAGCGAAGATGATACCTCTCTGAGACTCCGCCAATGACTTAGCAGCCAATGTTCTCTGGATGATATACTGGTTGAATCCCCAATAGTAGAGGTTAGCAACCCAGATTCCTCCAACCAACATATAGATACCAGGCATATTCATATACTGTGGATTGTCGGGAGTAAGGATCATATCGAAGTGTGTCGATGCTCGCTCAGTAATGTATTGCATACCGCCGATAATACTATGATCAGGTGTCACATAGTAGAGGGCGATCAAGGTTGTGATAATTCCTCCGACAATCAACAGCGCAACCTGCATAACATCTGTCCACGCAACAGCCGACAAACCGCCATAGAGCGAGTAAGCTGCTGCAACAGCTGCCAAACCGATCATACAGTAGAGAGTCATCGAGCCATCACCACTACCCAAAACCGTATCCAGTGCTGTTCCTCCGAGGAAGAGAACTGTTGTGAGGTTAACGAATACAAATAGACAGATCCAGAATACCGCCAAGATTGTCTTTAAATTAGATGAGAATCGTTTCTCCACAAACTCAGGGATAGTATAGATTCCCTGTTTGATAAAGATTGGCAAGAAGAACTTACCAACGATCACCAATGTGATTGCCGCCATAAACTCATAAGCCGCAATAGCCATTCCACCAGCGAATCCCGATCCTGCCGTTCCGATAAACTGCTCTGCCGAGATGTTGGCAGCGATCAGCGAAGCTCCGATTGCCCACCAAGGCAACGACTTGCTAGCCAAGAAGTAGTCCTCTGCACTCTTCTCCTGACCCTTTTTTCCGCGAGATACCCAGAATCCCACACCGATCAACGCTATTGCGTAGATGGCGAAGATACCATAATCCCAAAATGTAAATGCTGTGTTCATTTGTAAAAATTTAGTTTATAATTTTAGTTGATTGTGTAACTATATTTTAGGGCTACAACCACCCCGTATTTTAGGGCTACAACCACCCCTACTAGAAGTATTTCCTCTTCGACTCCGTAATATTTGCCTCCTTAAGGTAGAAGGGTTCAAAGTATGCGACACTCTCAACATCTCCCCACTGTAGCTTCTCATAGGCTAACCACCCTACACCGCGTGCGCTAGCCCTAACATCTATCATCTCACATCCACTCACCTCAGCACACTTTGCCGCGCCATCACCAAAGAGCAGCAACCTCTGTCCATGCTCCTTGTAGCTATCGAAGCTCGATGCATCTATCACCCTCGCCTCGGGCTGGGTCAATGGTTGAAGCTCATTATCAAACATCTGCATATAGACCTCCATTCGTCGTGCATCGATCATAGGGCAGAGCAGTGTACTCTCATCCATATCTGGCTGTTGAGAGAGTGCCAACACCGCCAAAGACTCCAATGAGCCAACTCCAATAAGCGGAATATCCAACCCATAGCAGAGACCCTTTGCAAACGACACCCCGATTCTCAATCCTGTATATGATCCGGGACCATGGCTCACTGCGACAGCCTCCAGCTCACACACATCGACACCACTATCACGCAGCAACTCATCAACAAAAAGAGCTATATCGCGCGCATGATCCCTCCCAACTACACTCTCGCGTATTGCGAAGGTATCACCCTTGCTAGATAAACCTACTGAACAAATATCTGTTCCGCTCTCAATTGATAATATCATACCTCTAACTATTTGTGCTGTTTCATCGCCTTGTCCATCTCTCGCTTCGCATCGTTGCCCTTGATATACTCACGTTTATCATACTCCCTGCGTCCACGCGCTAACCCAACGACTACCTTAGCTAGCCCTCTATCATTGAGGAACATCTTCAGTCCAACTATTGTCAGACCCTTATCCTGCACACTGCGCTGCAACTTTGCCAGCTCTCGCTGTGTAAGTAGCAACTTCCTATCTCGCTTTGGTACATGGTTATTTATACTCGCCCAGTGATACTCAGCGATATTCATCCCCTTGATCCACAGCTCTCCATTGTCGAAGTAGCAGTAGCTCTCAGTAAGAGAAGCCTTACCCATACGGATAGACTTGATCTCAGAACCATATAACACTATACCAGCAACATACTCATCGATAATCTCATAATCGTATGTAGCTCGCCTATTACGTATGTTAATACTCTTAAAATCAGCCATTTACCATTGCGTAGAACTCTATTACCCCTACGTTGCTATTGCAAAGATAATATTTTTTTTGTTACTTTATCTATTTATGCTCTATTTTTTAACTACATACGTTCAGGAACGGTTATTCCGAGCAGCCTCATTGAACTGTTAATTGTCCTTGCAACCACACCACTCAGAGCCAATCTCAACCTCCTAACATCCACATTCTCCTCCTTCAGGATTGGGTTGTCATGGTAGTAGCCGTTGTAGCTCTTCGCCAACTCATAGGCATAGGCAGCAACCATCGCTGGCGAGAAGTTATCCGCCGCCGCACTAACCACCATCGGGTAGTTTGCAATCTGCTTAATCAACTCTATCTCAGCGGGGGTAGCCTCAGCCATCTCACCCTCGATAACCATCTCTGCCGCCTCTGCTCTACGCAAAATCGAACAGATACGTGCATGCGTATATTGGATAAAGGGACCAGTATTTCCATTAAAATCGATCGACTCAGCGGGGTCGAACAACATCGTCTTGCGTGGGTCAACCTTCAAGATGAAGTACTTCAATGCACCTAGACCAACGGTATTGGAGATCGTTGCAATCTCCTCCTCGCTCAACCCCTCATTCTTACCAGCCTCATCAGAGATCGCCCTAGCATCGGCAACCATTCCCGCAATCAGATCATCAGCATCAACAACCGTACCCTCACGCGACTTCATCCTGCCATTAGGCAGCTCAACCATTCCATACGAGAGGTGATGCAGCTGCTCTGCCCACTTATATCCTAGCTTGCTCAAGACTAACTTCAAAACCTCGAAGTGGTAATTCTGCTCATTACCAACGACATAGATCATCGCATCGACACTCTCCTCCTCGGCACGCTTAACAGCTGTACCCAGATCTTGAGTCATATATACCGACGTACCATCGCCTCTCAACAATAACTTCTCATCGAGACCATCCGACTCCAAGTTGATCCACACCGAGCCATCCTCCTTACGGTGGAACAGCCCCTTAGCCAACCCCTCTTCAACGATGCTCTTACCGAGAATATATGTCTGTGACTCGTAGTAGATCTTATCAAAATCTACCCCCAGCGCCCTGTAGGTCACATCAAAGCCCTCATAGACCCAGCCATTCATCTGACTCCAAAGCTCACGAACCTCCTCATCGCCAGTCTCCCACTTGCGCAACATCTCCTGCGCCTGAACCATCAATGGCGCATTTCGCTTAGCATCCTCCTCGCTCGCTCCATCGGCAACCATAGCCTGAACCTCAGCCTTATAGTGCTTATCGAACTCCACATAGTACTTTCCTACCAAGTGGTCACCCTTCATCACTGAACTATCGGGGGTCTCGCCACCTCCGAAGAGCTGC
>JBCQTG010000052.1:0-13982 GCA_047178765.1 Rikenellaceae bacterium
CCAGAGAAGCCCATAAATGCCATTGCCAAGATACCAGCCGTGATAAGAGCAATAGGTAAACCCTTAAAAGATTTAGGCACACTCTCCAGATCGAGCTGCTCGCGCAGACCAGCAAAGATAACCATAGACAATGCAAAACCTATTGCCGAGCCAACAGCATACAAAAGACCCTCGATCAATGAAAAATCCTTCTGGATCAACAATAGCGCTACTCCAAGGACAGCACAGTTGGTAGTGATAAGAGGAAGAAAGATTCCCAAAGCCTGATAGAGCGGTGGAGAGACCTTCTTCAACATAATCTCAACCATCTGAACCAAAGAGGCGATAACCAAGATAAAGGTGACTGTCTGCATATATACCAGATCCAATGGGACAAGGATATAGTGTTGAACCATCCAAGCCACAACCGAAGCGATAGCCATCACAAAGGTCACGGCACCACCCATACCCATAGCTGTCTCAACCTTTGATGAGACACCCAAAAATGGGCATATACCCAAAAACTGCGATAAGACGACGTTATTTACGAAGATCGCCCCAATTACAATTGCAAAATACTCCATAACTACTACCTCTTAAATACCTTGTTAAACAATACCATCAAATACCCCAATGCGAAGAATGCACCCGGCGCAAGGATGAAAATCAATGGCGAATAGTCACCATAGCCCAATGAAAAGTCAAAAATAGAGCCGTTACCAAGCAGCTCGCGTGTAGCACCAAGTGTTGTCAACGAGAGTGTAAAACCTAAGCCAATACCTATTCCATCAAGTGCTGACTCAAAAGGGTTATGCTTAGATGCAAATGACTCTGCCCTACCCAAAATAATACAGTTAACAACAATCAGAGGAATAAACAGACCCAACGAGGCGTACAATGATGGCAAATATGCCTCCATCAACATCTGAACAATAGTAACAAACGAGGCGATAACAACAATAAATGCTGGTATACGCACCTTACTAGGTATAATACCTTTAATGAGCGAGATGGCGATATTAGACATTGTCAACACAGCCATAGTTGCACATCCCATGCCCAGACCATTGATCGCTGAGGTGGTTGTACCCAAAACAGGACACATACCCAAGATCAATACAAAGACGGGGTTATTCTTAATTATTCCGTCGGTAACTAATTTAATCTTACTCATCTTTCATTACATTTTTTTTGAGTACTTCAAAACCATGCTCCACCGCCTCCAAATAGGCACGAGTGGTGATTGTTGAGCCTGTGAGCGCATCTACAGGACCATTATCAGCTCCACAGACAAGATCAAACTCATTGAGGTTCTGCCCCCTTATCGACTCGATGATTGCATTATCATCATTCATAATCTTAGCCCCTAGACCCGGAGTCTCACTCTGCTTTGTCACCTTAACCCCGAGCAACTCACCATCAGGTGCAATACCCACGATCAACTCTATCAGACCTGCATAACCGCTCATTGAACCACTCTTAGCAGCATAACCCACAACCCTATCTGAGTTATATGCAGTGTATAGATCGAGTATAAAACCACCATCTTCAACCTGTGTCGTATCCAGCTTATCAAACTCCGGAAGGACAGCCTGCAAAGCAGCCTCTACAGCACGAGCATTAGCCTCTCGAATAGGCTCAGCGGTAACCTGATTGACCACAGCCACACATACTGAACAGATAAAGGTTATCCCAACGAGGGATAAAACCATATTTTTTAATGTACTCTGAATTGCCATCACCAAATTATTTTACACCGTAGCGGCGTGGTTTAACATACTTATTTATCAACGGCACAACCGCATTCATAATCAAAATTGCGAATGAGATACCCTCAGGGTATGATCCCCACAATCTAATGCACATCGTTATCACGCCAATACCAACACCATAGATCAACATCGCCTTTTTATTCATCGGTGATGAGGCGTAGTCTGTAGCCATATAGATAGCACCCAACATTGCACCTCCAGCTAAGATATGGAACAATGCAAAGAGCAACGCTCCACACAGATCAAACCCATCCGAGTAGCCATAGAGAGCAGCGAAAACAAACATAGTACCCAATACAGCCACAGGGATATGCCATGTAATAACCTTTCGCATAAGCAGATAGACTCCACCTAGCAACAATAATAGCGCTGCCACTTCACCCAATGATCCGGGGATTGATCCAAATAACATATCTTGAAAATCAACCTTAGTAACCGCACCCATAGCATCACTCTTGACTGCCGCCAACGGCGTAGCACCCGAGAAGGTATCGACCCCACCTATAACCTCAGGGAACGAAGTCATCTGGACTGGATAGGCAATCAATAGAAACACTCGTCCAACCAAAGCGGGATTAAAAGGGTTACACCCCAAGCCGCCAAAGGTCATCTTAGCTATTACGATAGCGACAAAAGAGCCGATAACCACAATCCACAATGGGATAGAGGCGGGGACATTGAAAGCGAGTAACATTCCTGTGACTACCGACGAGAGGTCTCCCCTCAAGCCACCATCTTTCATCACAAACTTACGAATGACATACTCAAAGAAGAGCGACGAAGCAACTGCCACACCAATGACATAGAGCGCATCAGCACCGAAATAGAACACTGAGATCAACAGAGCAGGTAACAATGCAAAGATCACATCGCGCATCATTCGATTGCTATGCAAATCACCATTGACATGTGGTGCATGAGCTGCATATAGTTTATTAGCCATAATTATTTATCCTCTATTATGAATTATGATTTTCTTGAACGGATCATCGCCATTGTTCGCTGCTTAGCCAACCTCACATGGTCGAGCAGAGGCACCTTTGCAGGGCATGTGAACTGACAACATCCACACTCGATACAATCTACAATATGATTCTGCTCTAATTGGTCAAGGAGTCTTCTCTCACCCAACTTCTTCAACAGATATGGCTCTAGAGCCATTGGACACGCCTCGACACACTTTCCACACTTAAAACATGGATACTCAGCTGGTCTAAGGCTCTCCTCCTCAGAGATTATTGTAATTCCAGATGTTCCCTTAGTTATCGGAGCATCAAGATTCACGATCACTCGACCCATCATTGGACCTCCACCAATCACCTTTCCAGTATCCTCTGGCAATCCACCTACAGCTGCAATCATCTCCTCGGTCGATGTTCCCATACGAGCCAACAGATTACGCCCCTCAGCCACACTCTTTCCACTTACAGTAACGACCCTCTCAAAGAGTGGTTTACGCCTCTGCACAGCATCATATATCGCCAAAACCGTAGCAACATTAACAACCACCACACCAACATCGATAGGTAGTGCCGGAGGGGGAGGTACTTGACGACCCGTCACCGCCTCAATCAGCTGTTTCTCGCCACCTTGAGGATACATCACCTTTAGTGACTCAACCTTTATTCCTGTCCTTTTATCATTGAGCTTACGCAATGACTTAATTGCATTGCGTTTATTATTCTCAACACCTATACGCGCCTTCTTAACACCCAACAGACGCATAAGTATCTTCACACCTGTCAATAACTCCTCACCTCGACTAAGCATCGATTGGTGATCCGAAGTTAAATAGGGTTCACACTCAGCACCATTAACAACCAATGTATCGGCACTCTTTCCATCGGGAATAGAGAGCTTAACATGTGTTGGGAATTGAGCTCCTCCCATACCAACTATTCCAGCCATCTTGATCCTCTCGAATATCTCCTTCGGCTCTAGCTCACAGCTCTCGATAAGTGTTGTATCTCGGATTATCTCCTCGCTCCATACATCCTCATCCTCTGCTCCTCTTACAATAGTCACCGATGGGATAGCCACACCTTGACCATTCTTCACAGCTTCGACACTAGTTACCTTACCAGCAATTGAGGCATGTATATTTGCCGAGACAAAACCGGTTGCTTCACCTATCAACTGACCAACGACGACCATATCGCCCTTCTTAACGAGACACTTAGCGGGCGCTCCAATATGTTGAACCAACGGAATAACAACCTTAGTCGGCAACTCCATCACACTTACTCCAACACCCTGCGTAAGTTTATTCTCTGGCGGATGCACACCGCCGTGTGTAAACCTCTTCATATCTTAGATTGTACTTTTAGATGATTCTACATTTGCGGGTTCTGTCTTTGGCTCTACCGCCTTTGCAGGTTCTGTCTTTGGCGCTGCCGCCTTTGCGGGTTCTGCGACCTTAACCTTCAAAGGCTCTAGATTAACCAACTTAATCGCCCCGGTAGGACACTCATTCACACACTTGCGACAGAGTTTACACTTCGCAGCATCGATATATGCGATCCCCTTTTCAAACGATATTGCATCGAATGGACAGACCTTAGCACACTTCTTACATGCGATACACCCCTCTTTACAAGCCTTGCGAACAGCAGCACCCTTTTGTGTAGTTGAACATGCAACAAAGACGGCTTTATTCTTTGGTCGTCTCAATCGCAACTCAATAATCTGCTTTGGACACGCTGCAACACACATTCCACAAGCCGTACACTTCTCAGGATCGACCACAGCAATACCACTCTTTTGATCTACATAGATAGCTCCAAACTGACACGCCGCAGCACAATCACCATAACCCAAACAACCATTCGGGCAGCCACTCTCACCTGTATAGAGCGACGCCTCGATAGAACAGCTACCTGTTCCGATATAGTTATTTAGCTTTGGACGACTCTGTATACAACCCGAACACTTCACCGTTGCAACCATCGGCTCCTTGACAGCAGGAGTCTTGCCCAGATACTCAGCAGCGGGGTTCATCGAATCGGCACCCCCGACAGGACAGTAGAGATGAGAAATATCCTCATTCTCAACCAATGCAGCTGCAAATCCCCTACATCCAGCAAATCCACAACCACCACAATTTGCACCGGGCAGCAGTGACTCTACAACATCAATTCGAGGATCCTCATCGACATGGAAGAGCTTCATCACCAAATTGAGAATCAGCGCGGCAATCAGTCCCAACGCCATAAGCATCAAAACCGAATACAAGATAGTAACCATAATGTAAAACCTATTTCTTCTTTTTTATTTCAAAACTCACCCTACTCTCCACCCTCTTACGAGAGCTGTAGAGTGCAGCATAGTAAATCGCAACAACACAAAAACCAACCAATGCAGCTATACCCTCATCACCAACCACATAGACTCCAAAAACAATTGACCCAATAAATAAGAGTAGTGGCAGAATATAAGCAAAAAAAGTTGCATAAAAAGCGGTATCTCTTCTCACACTAACTTCAACTATATCGCCAACATGAATATCTCGAACCGACATATCAACGACGTTTACAACCTTAGACTCACCATCCACGCCACACGCTCCACGAGCATTACACCCCTTACAAGCTGCTATCGGCTCAATAGCTACCTCATACCTACCGGCAGCAGCCTTTATAACCACCCCCACCTGAGAGATTGAGCCACAGCTACTCATCAATCACCATATTTATTGGTGAGTGGCATACGCCTCTCATGTCCAAATGAGCAGTTCGACAGACGCAACACAGGTGGATATTGGAATCTCTTCTTCTCACTCTGCATAATCATCTTATGGATCAACTCAACATGCTCAATATCATAACCCGCATTTATAATCTCCTCACGGTGTTCACCCATCTCGATCATTCTAAATACGATAGAGTCAACAATCTCATATGTTGGCAGGTTATGTGCATCTCTACGATCAGGACGTAGATCAGCCGATGGAACTCGTTCCAATATACCAGATGGAATAACCTCACCCATCTCCTTATTTATATACCTTGCAATTGAATATATCTCACCCTTATAGAGATCTCCCGTAACACTTATTGCTCCAGCAGTATCGCCATAAAGAGTACACAGACCCAATGCATTCTCACTCTTATTAGATGAGTTAAGCAGCAAGTAACCTCGTTTATTCTGCAAAGCCATCAGCAGCACCGTACGTATTCGTGATAAGATATTCTCCTCCGTAGCATCAAACTCTGTGCCTCCGATGATTGGAGTGAGCGAGTTAACGATAGTATCGTAGCACTCATTAATGGGTATAATCTGATACTCAATACCGAGGTTATTAGCCAACTGCACAGCATCCTCTACACTACTCTCAACAGAGAGAGGCATTATCATACCCATAACATTCTCGCGTCCCAATGTAGCTACAGCGATCGAAGCAACCACCGATGAGTCTATTCCTCCCGATAATCCGAGACACGCCTTCTCATAACCACTCTTAGCGAAGAAGTCACGCAGACCCATACACGCAGCATCAAAGAGAACCTTCGTACGGTCGATATTGGTCAAGACATCGCTATTAACATTATTATCTATATCTCGTTCAAGATCGAAAAGCTGAAAATCCTCATCAAAACTCTTCATCACCATAGCCATCTCTCCGCGGTTATTAATAACGCACGATGTTCCATCGTATACAATATCTGCACCGCCTCCAACTTGGTTGACCAAAACGATATTCTTACCCTCCATAAAGGCGATATTGCGAGTACGCTCCATTCGCGACACCAACACTCCGCGTCCATATTTACGCGCATTGATTGAGATAATTGTCTCTACTGAGCTATCAAAATCGCGCAGACGAGAGATGTCATCTCCAACAACAATTGCACACTTATTTCCAGCTATAGTGACATATTCATACCCTAGCGCTGGGGTCAAGTAGCCCATCTCGCGTCGAGCAGTAATATTTCTCTTTCCTATATAACGTTGTACGCGACCATTTTCGATTAGTGCAGCGGCTGAGATAGTTCCGCTCTGTGTAAGAAGGGGTAGTCCGACGATTGCAGATATAGAGTCGCAGTGCGAAGCTATATCCATAAGAGCATCTTCGCAAAGCTCTAAAAAGGTGTTCTTTCTCAATAGATCATAAGCGGGGATACCACTAATGCTCTGCTCTGCAAAGATTACCAAATCGGCACCATCACACTTCGCTCTCTCAAGTGAAGTGACTATCTTAGCTCTATTATTCTCTATATCGCCAACAGTGTAGTTGAGTTGTGCAATTGCGACCTTCATCTAATTAGGAAATGGTTGAGTGATTAATTATTGTTTAGCTGCAATTACAGAGTCTATGTAAGCACGAATCTTCGGTGCTGGATCCTCCCAACCCTCGGGCTTAAGCACCTTACCATCTTTGGGGTTGTAGTGTGGTTTTCCATCGGGAAAGAGTTTCGACATATTTGCATGTTGAACAATCTCGAATAGCTCTTGAGGCTCAAGACCCATCTCCACCATCGTACCCAACGCAAAATAGATAAGATCGATCATTGCATCCGCCTGCTCATAAATATCCTCAGCAACCAAAAACTCAGCAACCTCCTCATTCATCCATTTAGCACGGCTAAGCGCACGCTGAGATGTTATCTTTGCTGGGTTCTGTGGACATGGATGTCCAAACTTATCATGAAATTCGCGTACGTCGCTCCACTCTTTTTTCATATTTACACTTTAAATCGGTAATTATAGATTGAGGCAAAGATAAATAAAAAATTTAGTTATGCCAAATTTTTAATCGTTTAACTACACTAAATTATGTCGTTGCTTAGCGCGTAGTGCGATATAATAGAGTAATGACAAAATCGAGAGCAGCGAGCATAGGCGCGCAATAAGATCACCGTAACGGACATATAGTGTCATATAATTGTTGAGTGGCAGCGAATTGGTAATCACTCCTCGCTGCTCCCAACCCATGCTCTCAATACTCACACCACGCTCATCAATAAATCCAGATGTTCCTGTATTTGCACTACGGGCAATAGCACGGCGTGTCTCTATAGCACGCAGCGATGAGAAGCTATATAGATGACGATGACCGGGGGTATCCTCCCACCAACCATCATTCGAGATAATGGTCATCACCTCCGCACCATTACGAACAAAGTCGGAGTAGAAATTACCATATAGAGCCTCATAACATATTGCAACACCAACCCGCGTGTCATCTATTTTAAATGCCTCAGCACTATCGCCTCTACCTATCTGCCCAACAACACCACCAATATCGATAACAAAAAACTTAAAGAGATCAAAGACCCATGTAGGTGTATTCTCAACCCCAATCACCAGCTTTGCTTTATCTCTCAACTGAATACCCTCTGAGCTATCTATAGCTATTGCGCTGTTAAAGTAGTCGACATATCCCTTCGAGACATGCAGCTTTCGAGCTGTAGCACTCTGATAACCATCGCGATAGAACACATATGAGTTTATACCAGAGATAATTGTTGTATTGGGAAGATTACCTCTCAACGTATCTATCAAACTACGAATATAGGGTGCGCTAGTAAATCTATCCTTCATATAGTTTCGAGGGAGTGCCGTCTCAGGCAACAGAGCTACAGCGGAACTCACTGGCACCTGCCCAAGCAGATCGATTATATTACGCTCCTGAGCATCACTATCTCCATCGAACTTCTCATATGCATCTACATTTGGCTGGATAACGGAGATCTCCATCCTCTCTCTATGCTCATCAACACTATAGCTTATAAATATAATCAAAGAGATTAATAGCGGCAGTACAATCTTTGCAAGCGGTTTGATTGCCGCCCTAAGGCTATACTCACCCCTACGAACAAACTCAAAAACCAAAATATTTGAGACCATAATCCATAGCGATCCACCAAAGATTCCGGTATACTCATACCACTGTACAGCCCATATATCATTGGACAAGCCATTCCCCAACAGCAGCCAAGGCCAAGAGAAATCACCTATTGTATATAGGTATTCGAGTGCGACCCATAATGTTACCAGTATTGTATATGACAACGATCGAGGTGCATACTTAGCCACCGTATGGTAGGTCATAAACGCCACCATCGACAAAAAAGTTGAGGCTAGAGTGGCTGCAAAGGGACCCACTGGGGTAGCATAACCGATCCACCAGATGGTCGAAAGATTCCACCCAACAAAGGTAAATAGAGACCATCCAAAGATACCCCACCAACCGCGCCGGCTCCTCTCTGCACGGCTACTGATAATAAGCAACGGCACAAGCGCCACAACCAATGTCAAACCTGTTAACCCTAACCACCCTATTGAGAGCAGTAAGATAGAGATCAACGATAGATATATACTCTTTACTTTCATAATTCTAATGTGCATCTAACCAGTTATTACCAACTCCGCAATCGACATCTAAAGGTACCAGCAACTCAGCAGCCCTCTCCATCTGTGTAGTGACAATATCGCGCACACGCTGCTCCTCGCCCTTAACAAGATCTACAACAACCTCATCATGAACCTGCATAATCATACGCGACTCGATACCCTGTGCCATAAACTCACGCCATATACCAATCATCGCCAACTTCATTATGTCAGCTGCCGTTCCCTGAATCGGAGCATTGATAGCATTTCGCTCAGCAAAAGATCGTGTAACGGCACTGCGAGAGTTAATATCACGCAGATAACGTCTGCGACCAAAGAGAGTCTCAACATACTCACTACCGCGAGCCTGCTCCACTACCCTATCCATATAGCTCTTTACAGCTGGATAAGACTCAAAATATCCATCGATAATCTCCTTCGCCTCATAACGCGGAATATCCAACCTCTGGCTCAACCCAAATGGCGATATACCATATATAATACCAAAGTTAGCGGTCTTAGCCTTGCGGCGCTCATCGCTCGTCACCTCATCTATCTCCTTCCCAAATAGCCTAGCCGCAGTAGCTGCATGAATATCTGCACCACTCTTAAACGCCTCAATCATTGAGCTATCCCCCGAGATATGAGCCATCACCCTCAGCTCAATCTGCGAATAGTCGGCTGAGAGGATAAGATGCTCATCATCCGATGCAACAAATGCCATACGGATTGGACGAGCTAGATCATCTCTGATTGGGATATTTTGCAAATTAGGGTTTGATGATGACAACCTACCCGTAGCTGTAACAGCCTGATTATATGAGCTATGTATACGCCCACTTCGCTTGTTTATCAACTGTGGCAACGTCTCGACATAAGTCGACAACAACTTCTTTACCCCTCTATACTTCAATATATTATCGATAATCGAATAGCGACCAGCAAAACTCTGTAGATACTCCTCATCTGTGCAGTACCTCTTTGTCTTGGTCATCTTAGGCTTATCGGCAATCTTCATCTTAGCAAAGAGAACCTCGCCCAGCTGCACCGATGAGTTAACATTTAGCTCTGGCTCTTCAGCCTCCTCGCGAATAGTTCTCTCCAACAACAACAGCTCCTCATTAAGGACCTTTCCATAGCGACCCAACGCCTCTGAATCAACCGTAACCCCCTCACACTCAATATCAACCAACACCCTTATCATCGGCTCTTCGATGCTATTGTAGAGATCAACGAGCTGTTGTTCAGCCAATATAGGAGACAACACCTCCTTTAGCCTCAATGTTATATCAGCATCCTCAGCAGCATAGTCACATATCTTCGACACAGCCACACTTGCCATCGACAGCTGCTTAGAACCTTTACCGATCAACGACTCAATCTCTATAGGCTGATAATTTAAATACCTCAGTGCCAACAGATTCATCGCGTGACGCGACTCTGGATCGATAAGATAGTGGATAATCATCGTATCGATCAATCGCCCCTTAACCTCAATACCTATCTGTCGTAGAACTAAAATATCAAACTTTAGATTATGACCAATCTTTGCAATCTTTTCATCGCCAAAGAGAGGTTGCAAAATATCAACAATCTCCCCTCTATCAAAACTACCAACGGGTAGATACCACGCCTCACCCACCTTACATGCGAACGATATTCCGACGATGTCACTACCAAAAATATCGAGTCCAGTAGTCTCTGTATCAAAACAAAACTCCTCCACACCACGCAAGAGAGCGACCAATTCACGTAGTTGATCGACACTCTCGATCAATGTATAACAGTGCTTCGTGGTCACAATCGACTCAACCTCTGGCTCTGCCTCCTCCACAATTTGCTCTACACCCTCAAAGGCAGCAAAGAGATCACCCTGACCCTCTAACGCTGCCGCCCTCTTAGGCTTTGCTGGAGGTGCGCTCAACTCCGAAAGAAAGGCTCTGAAATTCATCTCTTTATATAACTCACGCAACAGCTCCGTATTGGGCTGACACATTGTCAATTGAGACTCATTAAACTCAATCGGGACATCGACACAGATGGTAGTCAACTCCTTTGAAAGGATCAACTTCTCACGCGAATTTGCTAGTTTCTCACTCTGTTTACCCTTTATATTTGGGATATTCTCGATTATCGACTCCACATCACCCCACTGCTGAACCAACCTCATTGCCCCCTTATCACCTATTCCATCAACCCCGGGGATATTGTCCGATGCATCACCACCAATAGCTAAAATATCGCGCACTAACAGCGGATTGTCAATCCCATACTTAGCCCTAATCGCCTCTCTATCAACGATCTCAATATCCTTTCCCTTCTGTTTATACAGCACACAATTATCAGTCACCAATTGTCCATAGTCCTTATCCGGTGTAACCATAAAGACCTGATAACCAGCCTCCTCACCCTTGCGAGCAAGTGTTCCGATCACATCATCAGCCTCATAGTTCACGACCTCAAGCACAGGTATACACATCGCCTCGACAAAGCGCTTGACATAGGGTACTGAGAGAATAATATCCTCGGGCGTAGCACCTCTATTCGCCTTATACTCAGGGTATAACTCTCGTCTAAAGCTACCCCCAGCAGGGTCAAAAGCCACACCGATCAAGTCTGGCTTCTCACGGCTAAGCAGCTCACGAACAAACTTTGCAAAACCAAAGACAACGGAGGTGTTAAAACCCTCCGAATTGCGCATCTCTCGCCCTAAAAAGGCGTAGTAGTATTTAAAGATCAATGCATAAGCATCGATCAGAAAGAGTCTTTTCATCTATCTATTCATTATTCTATTCAGACCCTCAATGTCGCCCCTGTCATGCTGAGCGAAAGCGAAGTATCTCGCAATATACACGAAAGACCTTATGAGATACTTCGCTTTCGCTCAGCATGACAGCCTATAGAGGATCTCTACATTACATTGAGTGCCAATTATTCATTATCGCTCGCAAACCACTCCGCAAACGATGTTCGCGTCTCATGCAGTTTCAACGAGTAGAGTTTAACCTCCTTGGGTAGTTGTGATGATATACGCTCAGCAAAATCACTCAACATATTCTCACACGTAGGCTGATAGTCACATAATATCACACCCTCACAACCGCTATAGTCACATAGAGCCTCAGCACACCTCTCTGACTCCTCGCTACGCAACATCACCAGTGCATGATCCAACCGATCGATAATCTGCTCATTGACAATCCTCTTCAACTCGCCAAAGTCAATAACCATTCCATGTTTAGGGTCGTTAGCATCTCTGTTCGGCTCACCAATTACAGTGACAAAAAACCTATATGAGTGTCCATGGATATTACGACACGCACCATCATAACCACGCAACGCATGGGCAGCCTCAAAGTTAAACTCCTTTGTTAATCTTATCTTTGCCATCCACTACAACTTATCACCATATGCTAAATCTCCGGCATCTCCAATACCGGGAACAATATAACTCTTTGAGGTTAGCTCCTCATCTAATGCAGCTGTCCAGATAGTTATATCATCATTAGGTAGATTCTTCCTCACATACTCAACACCCTGCTCACTCGCTATAGCTGCAACAATATGTGTATGTTTAGGCATGCCACCCTTTTCGCATAATGCCCTATATGCCAACACGATAGACGATCCAGTCGCCAACATCGGATCAGCAATAATAAGCACCTTGTCCTCAATAGAACCGCACGACACATACTCCAACTTTATCTCAAAGACATTACTCTTATGTGTCTTACGATACGCCGAGACAAAGGCAGACGAAGCATCATCAAAATAGTTCAACACCCCATTATGAAACGGCACGCCGGCACGCATAATAGTAGCTACAACAACCTGATCCTCAATAACATTCATCTGAGATACACCCAGTGGTGTCTCAACCTCTACAGCCTTATAATCAAGAGTCTTAGAGACCTCATAAGCCATCACTTCACCTATTCTCTCCAGATTACGACGAAACCTCATAGAGTCGAGTTGAATATCTTTATCTCGGATCTGCGCCACGAATTTACTCAATATAGAGTTCGTTTTTGATACTACAGTAACCATAATTATTAATATAAGAAGTTATTAAATGGGTATCTGCCCGCATGTATCTCGCGAACCATACCATAAAGGTCTGTGCGGAACTTCTCCACATTGATCTTCTCCCTTGCCGAGAGGAAGATACAGGGGGTATTTGCCTCAGCAATCCAACTCTGCTTAAGCTCCTCCAAAGAGACATTCTCACGCGTTGGAGGGGTCAAATCATCCTCCTCTTTCTCCACAAATGTGTAGGCGTCAACCTTATTGAAGATCAAGAATACTGGTTTATCTCCTGCACCAATATCTACCAATGTCTGCTTAACAACAGCTATCTGCTCCTCAAAATTTGGGTGCGACACATCAACAACATGCAGCAGTAGATCAGCCTCACGAACCTCATCAAGGGTCGATTTAAACGACTCCACCAGCTCCGTAGGCAGCTTACGAATAAAACCAACTGTATCTGACAACAGAAATGGAAGGTTATCAAAGACCACCTTACGAACCGTAGTATCAAGCGTAGCAAACAATTTATTCTCCGCAAAGACCTCGCTCTTTGAAATAAGGTTCATCAGTGTCGATTTACCCACATTGGTATAACCAACCAGCGCGACCCTAACCATTCCACCCCTATTAGATCGCTGGACAGCCATCTGCCTATCGATCTTTTTCAGATCCTCTTTCAGCTTAGTGATCCTATTTCGCACAATTCGCCTATCTGTCTCGATCTCCCTCTCACCAGCACCACCACGTGTTCCCGTACCTCCACGCTGCCTCTCCAAGTGCGTCCACATACCGGTCAATCGAGGCAGCAGATATTGGTAGTTAGCCAACTCTACCTGCGTCTTTGCATATGCCGTGGTAGCCCTCTTCAAG
>JBCQTG010000053.1:0-13519 GCA_047178765.1 Rikenellaceae bacterium
ATGTGTGGTTGACAGATTTGATATATCGCAGGCGAAAGATCACTTTCGAGGAGATTAACGAGGCGTGGAGTCGCTCGGAATTGAACTATTCGGGGGCTGATATTCCGCTCAAAACGTTTCATAATCATCGGCACGCTATCGAGGCGATGTTCGATATAAATATTGAGTGTAACCGCCGAGGGGGTTACTATTATTACATCGAGAATGCCGATGATGTAGAGCGTGGCGGTGTGCGCCAGTGGCTCATCAATACCTTTGCCGTGAACAATCTTATCAATGAGAGTCACAAGCTAAAGTCACGTATTATCTTTGAGCAGATACCAAGTGGACAGCGATTCCTTACAACCATTATCGAGGCTATGCGAGATGGTGTAGCGGTTGAGGTGAGCTACCAAAGTTTCTCTGCTGATGAACCGCACACTGCTATTTTGCAACCATATTGCCTAAAGGTATTCAAGCAACGTTGGTATGTCGTGGCGAATAATGGCGAGCATATTCGTATCTATTCGCTCGATAGGATTTCCGAGGTTACGACCACCGACCAAAGCTATATTCTCCCCGAAGATTTCAATGGTGATGAATATTTTGCTAACTCTTACGGCATCATAGTAGACGAGCGCATCAAGCCCGAAGAGGTGGTAATCAAAGCATACGGAGTCAAGGCAAAGTATATCGACTCACTACCTCTGCACTCATCGCAAAAGGTGGTTGAGCAGAATGAAACCTGCACAACATTCGCCCTATATTTAAGCCCAACCTACGACTTCAAACAAGAGATATTATCTCACGGATCAGAGGTTGAGGTGATTTCTCCTCAGTGGTTCAGAGAGGAGATAAAGGGTGTAATTACAAGTCAATTAGCAAAATATCAATAAGGTTATACCAAGATGAAAACAAAAGTGCTAGCGATTTTAGAGGGGATTAATGTACCTCTTAACAACAATAATGTTATGATAGATGCTCACGAAATTGAGGAGACATTTAACCTTGATGAGGAGTTGGTAATCAAGGAGTTTAATGTAGATGATTCGCTCAAAAAGGTTGGAGGCGAGATTGCTAAGATGGCAGCAGAAGGTGGACTCACAAAAGTTGCTTTGTTTATTGTTGTTGCAGATTTGAACCTATCCGAACTTGAACAATTTTCAAATCGCATAGTTGAGCAAGATTTATATGTGATTTTTGGAGCATATGAACCAAATGAGGGCGAGGCTAATCGAGTTGTGGCTATAATGCAGTAGCCACATTCATAAAGCAAATACCATCAATCTCTAACTGCTGATCGCCAAATTCGTGGCAGTGACCAAAGATTGAGTAGGTAGGCTTCACATCAAATATTAATTTGCGTAAGTTATCACATCCAATGCCCCCATCGAGAATGTCCTTGGGGGCGCAGTGGCTTATGATAATATCCACGTTCTCTGTAATTTCAATATCATTCAGTAGCCCCATAGTTGCCTCAATACCAGCAATAGTGACACCCTCAATTTCAACGCTACGATTGTTGAGAAATAACACATTGTCAGGAATCAAACCCTCAGCAAATTCAGGATCAAGTTCAAAAGGCAAATCGTGATTACCCGATACAAATATCTTATATCGTGCAGGTTGATCTGAGAGCCACATAAAGAAATCCTGCATCTGCTCTATATCTCCAGCATCGCAACAATCCCCTGCGTGAATAAGAATATCGCACGGTTCAATACACAGCTCCCTATGTTTGCCGTGAGTATCAGATAATACAGTAATCTTCACTCCTTTATGTTCAAATTGTATCATATTGCAAAGTTAGCATAATATTGAGCCAAATGACAGCTCAATAATAAATTTTCTACGTGTGTCATAATTTAGCATATATAAAATATAACTTTGTAAAAAAAGATAAAACAATGGAAACAACAGAAATTATTGACCCTTTCGACCAGTATAGAAATATGTCGTTAGAGGAGTTAGAGCAAACTATTATCGAACTTTGGAATAAGAATAGTCGCAAAAACAGATCAGAAGTCAATGATTGTCTATCAGTGCGTAATTGCCGCATAAACAAAGACCACTCAATCACAGCACAAGAACTTACGGAGCTAAAGCGAGTCAATAGACTTATAACAAAGCACACGTTTAGAGTCTGTGCTGAGGTGGAGGAACTATTCGAGAAGCTCAAAACTAATGCTCTGCCAAATTATAATGAGTTTACTGTTAAAGCAGAACTATGTCCATCGTATGACTTAATGAAATTTGATGGCGATGAAAACTCTAATTACGAGGCTATGGCTGAGATTCTTAGTGACGATGTGTTTGGTGGTATGTCTTATAAATATCTATTGGAGATCTCAATGAGCTGCGATAGAACCACTGGCGAGGAGCGTACTGACTATATGTGTTTCTATGATGAGGATACAAGGATGTGGGACAATCTATTCGATTTTACATTCAAAAATGGCGAAATCTCAGAAGAAGATGCCTTTGAGGTCTACTATCCAATGCACGCTCTTTATGATCACAGCCCATATTCACTGCAAGATATAATTCGCATATCGGACTTTGAGTCTAAGGTCACAGTTACCTTTGAATAGCAGATATATTTATTGCATATTTGCACCAAAAGATTCTTGCAAATCAATAAATAAACCCTATATTTGTGACTGTGAATAGTAGCGAAAAACGCACTAAAGCAACACGGGACAAATTCGGGGCGAGTCTAAAATTGCATTTTGCAAACCCTTGATATGCAGCGATATATGATGGATGTTATTTCTCCGCCATCTCCACAATAAATGGGTGTAAATCAGCAACTTAGCTGTATTTGCACCCATTTTTACACCCAATATTTAAGATTGTGATATTTTTTGTCATTTCACTGCGACTTTATCGACAACTACCCATCGTCCACTCTTTTTAGATCCCTCTCGATCTATAATGCCATATTTGCGTAGAGCTGACAACTCTCGCTCGACAGTCGGTTTGCTTACTTTAATTGATTGCGCTATATCATCGACATTGATTGTTGGATTGCTCGCTATTATTGAGATTATCTGCTCAGCTCTAGGGGTGAGTTTTAATCCATCATTTAATCCATCATCGGATTTGCTGACAATGTTAAACGGATCTGATACACTCTCGATTGTGGCTTTATATTTAGCAATAGGTTGTTGAGCGTAGTTTCTCATGGTTTGAGAGTTTTAGACGGTTGTCTAAAGACTATGAGCGTACTTGCTGTGCTTCTGAAAGCATGATTTATCTCGCGTTCATTGCACTGATGCTTAAACAATTATAAATGTAAAATTTAAACAGTTTCTGAGATAATAAAAATTATCAAAATTATAGCGATAAAATTTGGAGATTTCAAATTTTATCGCTAATTTGCGCCCAGAACAATGAGAACACAATATTCATATAATGGTTGGTGGCACTCTTACGACATTGATGTGGTAAGAGCGATTTCCTAGTATTATATATATAGTACATATAAACGAGTCTACTGCATCAGCAATAGACTCGTTTTTTTGAGAACGTTGTAAGGCGGCAAAATTTCAAAGATCCTGTAGGAGCCTATTCGGTCACGTACTAGAGTACGCTTCCTCACAGACTCCTACACGATCTTTAAAATTTCATCCACCTATCAACTTTCTCTTGGGCGGAGAGAAATTTAAAAACATAAAATACAAAATGAAGAGCTATAGAGTCGATCAAGATGGTTACTACGGAGAGTTCGGAGGTGCATATATCCCCGAGATTCTCCATGCAACAGTTGAGAAATTGAAGGAGAGTTACCTTAAAATCATTGAGAGTGAGGAGTTTCAGAGTGAATATCATGCACTACTACGCGACTACGTCGGTCGCCCCTCGCCCATCTACCACGCTAAGAGGTTGAGCGAAAAGTATGGAGCAAAGATCTATCTCAAGAGAGAGGACCTCAACCATACGGGAGCGCACAAGATCAACAACACCGTTGGGCAGATCCTCATCGCCAAGAAGATGGGTAAGAGCCGCATCATCGCCGAGACTGGTGCGGGTCAGCACGGTGTAGCCACCGCTACGGTATGCGCATTGATGGGGCTAGAGTGTAAGGTCTTTATGGGCAAACTCGACATCGAGCGTCAGCAGCCAAATGTACGCAAGATGGAGATGCTAGGTGCGGAGGTAATTGAGGTGACCTCAGGAAATATGACACTGAAAGATGCCACCAACGACGCTATAAGATATTGGTGTAGCCACCCAAGCGATACATTCTACATCATCGGATCGACAGTTGGACCACACCCCTACCCCGATATGGTTGCGCGCCTGCAATCGGTCATCAGTGCCGAGATCAAGGAGCAGCTAATGGCTAAAGAGGGTCGCGACTACCCCGATCGATTGATCGCATGTGTCGGAGGAGGTAGCAACGCCGCAGGGACAATCTACCACTACCTCGACACCCCGCAGACAAAGATCTCACTCGCTGAGGCGGCAGGGTTAGGTGTTGATAGCGGAGAGAGTGCTGCGACAATTGTTCTAGGACGAGTGGGTATAATCCACGGCAGCCGAACACTTTTGATGCAGGATGAGGATGGTCAGATCCAAGAGCCATACTCGATCTCAGCTGGTCTGGACTACCCTGGCATAGGACCTCTACATGCACATATCGCGAGGTCGGGACGTGGCGAGGTGTTGCCAGTGACCGATGATGAGGCTCTAGCAGCAGCCTTTGAGTTGACAAGGTTAGAGGGAATCATCCCCGCACTAGAGAGCGCACATGCACTAGGTGCGCTAGCTAAGATTGACTTTACCCCCAACGAAGTGGTAGTATTGACCCTCTCGGGACGAGGAGATAAGGATATGGACACCTACCTAAAACACCTATAAACTATGCAGAAGTTAAAATACAGCGTCAACATAACCAAGTTGACAGGAGACATCCACACCCCGGTGAGTCTCTACCTTAAGCTGAGAGATCTCTACTCACAATCGGTGTTGCTAGAGAGTTCCGACTACAATGGAGCATCGGATAGCCGCTCATTTATAGCGATCAAACCGATCTCATCAATCGCACTAAACCACGCAACGGTGACCACGAAACTCCCAAATGGGGAGGTGATAACCGGCGAGTGCCGCAACTCAGAGCAGGTGGCGCAACTCATTGAGGGCTACATGGATCGTTTCGAGATCGATGGAGAGTATGGACTCTATGGCTTCACCGCCTACGACACCGTCTCGACACTCGATGGGATAGGGGTAGATCAGCAGCGTCCATCGGATAACGATGCCCCCGATCTCTACTACACACTATTCAAATATACACTCGTCTTTGACCACCACTTCGACACCCTCTACCTACGTGAGATTGTCGCTGAGGGTGAGCAGCCACAAGGCGAGGAGGTTATTGCAGCGATCAACTCTCGCAACTACTCGCTTTTTGAGTTCACGCCCGAGGGTGAGCCAACCTCAACGATGAGTGACGAGAGGTATATCGAGATTGTCAAGAGGGGAATCTCACACTGTATGCGAGGGGATGTGTTCCAGATTGTCCTTAGTCGTAGATATGTTCAGAGGTATAGAGGCGATGACTTCACGCTATATAGGCGCTTGAGAAGAATCAACCCCTCACCCTACCTCTTCTACTTCGACATGGGTGGATTCAGAATCTTTGGCTCATCGCCAGAGACCCACTGCAAGGTTGAAAAGGGTATAATCTCGATCGATCCAATCGCAGGAACAGCCTTTAGAACGGGTGACGATGCTGAGGATGCAAGGCGTGCAGAGGAGCTACTCAGAGACCCAAAGGAGAATGCCGAGCATGTGATGTTGGTCGATTTGGCACGCAACGACCTCAGCCGTAATGCCGAGGGTGTCGGTCTCGACCTATACAAACAGGCTCAATACTATAGCCATGTGATCCACCTCGTTTCGCGCGTCTCAGGAAAGCTATTAGAGAGCGCTTCACCAGTAAAAGCCTACCTCGACACCTTCCCCGCAGGAACATTGAGTGGAGCGCCAAAGGTGCGTGCTATGCAGATAATCAATGAGTTGGAGGCGCACAACAGAGGTATCTACGGAGGGGCAATTGGTTATATCGGTTTCGACAGGAACATCAATCAAGCGATCACCATCCGCACCTTTGTCAGCCGCAACGGACAGTTGGAGTTCCAAGCGGGAGCGGGAATCGTTGCACTGAGCAACCCTGAGAGAGAGCTTCAGGAGGTGAAGAATAAGTTGGGCGCACTATCGAAGGCTATTAACGAGAAAAATTTGTAGATGATGAAGGTATTAATGATTGATAACTACGACTCGTTCGTCTACAATATCGTCCACTACCTACGTGAGCTAGGTGCAGAGGTTGATATATTCAAAAACGACCAGATAGCACTCGATGATGTAGATAGTTATAATAAGATTGTCCTCTCTCCCGGTCCGGGAATACCCTCTGAGGCGGGGGTGATGTTAGAGCTGATTAAGCGATACGCATCGACAAAGAGCATCCTAGGTGTCTGCCTAGGTCACCAAGCGATAGGCGAGGCTTTTGGAGGAGAGTTGACAAACCTCACCAAGGTCTACCACGGAGTGGAGAGTGAGATCAGCAAGATTGTCGAGGATCCGATCTTTGAGGGTCTAGGGGATAGGTTAACCGTTGGTCGCTACCACTCATGGGTTGTTAGTGGCGATAACCTCCCCGAGTCGCTAGAGATCACCGCCATCGATGATGAGAGTGGTCAGGTAATGGCTCTACGCCACCGCGAATATGATGTTAGAGGGGTGCAGTTCCACCCCGAGTCGGTGCTTACGCCCGAGGGTAAAAGAATGATTAAAAATTGGTTGTCACTATGAGAACGACACTAGAGAGGCTATTTAAATATGAGAGCCTAAGCGGAGAGGAGACCAAGGCGCTCCTCCATTCAATAGCACAGGGGGAGTTTAATAACTCACAGATAGCTAGCCTTATAACCACCTACCTCATGCGTGAAATATCTATCGCTGAGCTTGACGGCTTCACCGAAGCTCTATTGGAGCTATGCCACGCGGTGGAGTTTGATGGTCAAACACCGATAGATATTGTAGGCACGGGAGGTGATGGCAAGGATACATTTAATATCAGCACCTGCTCATCGTTTGTCGTTGCTGGGGCGGGCTACCCCGTTGCTAAGCATGGTAACTATGCGGCATCATCGGTTAGTGGAGCGAGTAATGTGATGGAGCTTAGCGGTGTTAAGTTCACAACCGATAGAGATACCCTACGTCGCTCGATGGATGAGTGTAATATGGCATACCTCCACGCACCACTCTTCAACCCCGCAATCAAGGCGGTGACACCAATCCGTAGAGAGCTAGGTGTTCGCAGCTTCTTCAATATCTTAGGACCATTGGTCAACCCCGCCAAACCAAAGTACCAGCTGCTGGGTGTCTACAACCTCTCATTATTGAGGTTATACAGCTATATCTTCCAGACCAAGATGAGCAACTTTGCCGTTGTACACTCTCTAGATGGTTATGACGAGGTGTCACTAACCTCCGACTTTAGGGTTAGTAGCGCAGCGGGTGAGAATATCTACACCCCTCAGCAGCTAGGTTTCGACACCTACAAGGAGAGCGACCTCTACGGAGGAACGACATGCGAGGAGGCTGCTCAGATCTTCCACAATGTCCTCAACAACTGCTCTACAGCGGCTCAGCGCGATGTTGTACTTGCCAACTCAGCCCTTGCAATAAGCGTAGCTTCGGATGGTAAGTCGATCGAGGAGTCGTTAGCGATTGCCAAGGAGACCCTAGAGAGCGGCAAGGCAGCGCAGACATTTAAACGATTTATAGAGGTCAACTCATAATGGGAGATATACTACAAAAGATTGTCGAGAGCAAGAGGGTTGAGCTTGCCTCAACAGAGTTCGCAGATATTGAGAGCAGGGCAAGGGGGTGCTGCCGTCCGATCCTCTCGATGAGGGAGTCGCTGGCAAACTCAAAGAGCGGCATCATCGCTGAGTTCAAGCGCCGTAGCCCCTCAAAGGGGTGGATTAACGAGGCGGCTGAGGCGGCTATAATTCCACTAGGTTACTACAACGCAGGTGCATCGGCATGCTCGGTGCTTACCAATAGAGAGTACTTCGGAGGCACACTTCAAGATCTGATCGATGCCCGCAAAGCGGCACCCAACCTGCCTATACTTAGGAAGGAGTTTATCATCGATGAGCGACAGATCTACGAGGCTAGGGTTGCTGGTGCAGATGCAATATTGCTTATCGCCTCATGCCTAACACCTGAGCGCTGTGCTGAGCTTTCGGCGGTGGCTAAGAGCGTAGGTCTGGAGATATTACTAGAGCTTCATAGCCACGCGGAGCTAGCACACATCAACCCCATGGTTGATATGGTTGGGGTTAATAACCGCAACCTCGGCAGCTTCCACACCGATATTCAGAACTCAGTAGAGCTATACTCGGTGATACGAGAGGCAGCCAGAGAGGATATGGTTTTGGTCTCTGAGAGTGGACTATCTAAACCATCGACAATCCTCGAACTACGAGAGCTAGGCTACCGCGGATTCTTGATGGGCGAGAGCTTTATGAAGGAGAGCGACCCCGCAGAGTCACTACACAAACTAATCGAGGAGCTATGCTAATCAAGGTTTGTGGGATGAGAGAGTCCCAGAATATCGACCAAGTTGTCGCTCTGGGGGTTGATATGTTGGGGTTTATATTTTACGATCGTTCACCGCGATTTGTCGATACTCCACCCTACCCTACCGCGACCTCACGTGTCGGAGTCTTTGTCAATGAGTCTTTAGAGAAGATTTTGGAGATTGCAAAGAGTTATTCGCTGACCCATATCCAACTCCACGGCTCAGAGAGTGTAGAGATGTGCGATGCCATTCGCAATGAGGGATTAAAGGTGATTAAAGCGCTCTCAATTGCTCAGAGCGAGGATTTTGACAGGGCGCAGAGCTACCACGGTCATGCAGATATGCTCCTATTCGACACCAAATGCAGCGGCTACGGAGGAAGCGGGGAGCAGTTCGACTGGACACTTCTTGATAGATACCATGGTGAGACCCCCTTTATGCTGAGTGGTGGGATAGATGAGAATAGCGCCGAGCAGATCAGGGCGATCAGCCACCCACAACTAGCAGGTGTAGACCTCAACAGCCGTTTCGAGGATGCCCCAGCACTAAAAAATATAGAGAGATTAAAAACATTTATAGATAAGATAAGATGAACAGAATAGATAGTTTATTTGCAGCTAAATCAAGAAATATCCTCTCGGTATACTACCCCGCAGGATTCCCTAATTTTGACGATACGATAGCGGTTGCTCAGGAGCTAGAGCGTAGAGGAGTAGATATGATCGAGATTGGAATTCCATTCTCTGACCCGATGGCTGATGGAGTTGTTATCCAAGAGGCTGCGACAAAGGCACTCAAAGGGGGAATCACCCTACGTAAGATCTTCGACCAGCTAAAGGATCTCCGACAGAGCGTCTCTATGCCCGCAATACTTATGGGCTACCTCAACCCAATCATGCAGTTTGGCTTTGAACCCTTCTGCCAGCGCTGTAATGAGGTTGGTATCGATGGGGTTATCATCCCCGACCTACCATATAAGGACTATATTGAGAGCTACAAAAGTATCGCGGAGAGCTACGGAGTAGAGGTAATTATGCTCATCACACCCGAGACATCGGAGGAGCGCATACGCCTAATCGACAGCACCACCAGCGGATTTATCTACATGGTCTCTACCGCCTCAGTCACAGGGGCAAAAAAGTCCTTCGCCGACTCAACGGTAGAGTATTTCGAGCGTGTAGAGGCGATGAAGCTACGCAATCCACGACTGATAGGTTTCGGAATCTCAAACCCCACGACACTCAATAACGCCTATGCAAACTCAAACGGAGCAATTATAGGTAGCCACTTTGTAAAGCTACTCGATAACGAACCAACAATCGAAAGCGCCGTCGATAAAGTTTTATCATCTATAGGATTGTAACTCTTTAATATATAGTGAGGGCTTATTTTAGCATAAATTATGCTAAAATAAGCCCTCACTATATAATAGTATATATAACAACAAAAAATTAACAGAATAAAATACAGATTTTTATCGTTATTTTACATATCTTTGCTAAATACATTAAACAAAAAATTTGCACGAACTAAAAACACAGAAACATTATGTAAATAATCTTTTTTTATATAAATATTATTAAGGTTTTATTTATAGCTGACCGAAAATCGCCAAAATTATCCCAGCAAATAAATAGGCAGGAGTATTGTATCCTAATGGATATGGTGCGCCCTGACTTGTTTGCTGGGTGGGCGTTTGGCGATGCCTCGGTTGGTTGCATGTTAGGGGCACTTTTATTATTATTACATCAACACTACACAACCAAAAATCGTCAAAATGAAAAACATTCTAGAGGGAAAGTGGTTAGTACATACCACTAGTCAATACTCCAATGATGAAGGGTGGAGCGAGTTAATTAATGAGCAGCAACACCTCTTAACCTTTGAAAGAGCAGAATCCAACAACACATCTCTAATTGGCAAATTAATTGATAGAGATGACAATGAAGATGAGACAGAGTCTACATATATATACTTTCCACATCCTATCAATCAACTCCACATCAATAGTACTAAGAGTTCAATATTGTATAGATATGATATATATATTAAAGAGATATTTGAGATAGAACAGCTACCAAATGAAGATGGCTACTATCTAAATCTCCTAAACGACTCAGAGACGCCATCGCCTTATTTAAGAATTAAAATTATCAAAACAGACCTATAGCAATATAGCTTACCTTACTAGATATTTTCAAACTGGCTATCATAGAGAGGAGATAGCTGGGCTTTTTCAGCTACATAGGCAATGTCTGATTGCCACCCATAAGACAGAGCTAATAAAATGTCGTCTCTCCCTATAAGATAATACGCAAACAAGCACCGGAGCCATCCCCCAGTGCTTGATAACGAATTACTATAATGTATTTAATTACTCTCTACTCCTCATAACCGAAACGACGAAGTTGAGCATCGTTGTTTCGCCAATCATCATTTACCTTGACATGCATCTCTAGAAAGACCTTTTTCTCTAGGAACTTCTCTAGATCGATACGCGCCTGCGTACCAACCCTCTTCAACCGCTCACCCTTATGTCCGATGACAATACCCTTTTGTGAGTCGCGCGAGACATATATTGTTGCCGAGATACGATCGATCGTCTCCTCCTCCTTGTAGCTATCTATCGCCACCTCGCAGCTATATGGGATCTCCTTGCTATAGTTAAGGAGTATCTTCTCGCGGATGATCTCTGTAGCGAAAAATCGGAGGGTTTTATCAGTTAGTGTATCTTTAGGATAGAATGGCTCACCCTCAGGCAGCTGCTTAACAATCAGATCAAAGAGACCGCCAATATTAAAGTTCTCCTTTGCCGATGTTGGGACAACAGTCGCATTAGGCAGCTTAACCTCCCACTGCTCGACAAGTTTATTCAACTCCTCGGGGGTGGTAAGATCGATCTTATTGACAACCACAATTGTTGGGGTGTTGCTACGCGAGATACGCTCGATAATCTCCTGTGAGCGGTCGCTCTGCTCCACCGTGTCGGTGACATATAGCAGCACATCGGCATCAGAGACCGCACCAGTGACGAAGCGCATCATCGACTCCTGCAACTTATAGTTGGGCTTAAGTATTCCCGGGGTATCTGAGTAGACGATCTGAAAATCATCACCATTAACAATACCCATTATTCGATGTCTTGTGGTCTGCGCCTTAGAGGTGATGATCGACAATCGCTCGCCAACCAACACATTCATAAGTGTCGACTTACCTACATTTGGGTTGCCAATGATATTGACAAATCCCGATCGGTGTTTTATACCCTCTTCTGTGTTCACTATATCTATATTATATTTATTGACGTAGATCTATTATCTTCTAAATTTCGACATATTTGGCATCTTCATCTTACCCCCACCAGCAACCATCTTCATCATCTTGCTGGTCTGTTCAAACTGCTTTACGAGCTTATTCACATCTCCAATTGTCGTTCCACTACCCTTAGCAATTCTCTCCCTACGCTTAGCGTTAAGTATCGACGGCTTCGACCTCTCGGCAGGTGTCATCGAGCCGATGATCGCCTCTGTCTGTTTGAAAGCGTCATCTGGAATATCGACATCCTTCATCATCTTTCCTACTCCGGGGATCATCGAGGCTAGATCCTTCAGGTTACCCATCTTCTTGATCTGCTCGATCTGTGACAAGAAGTCATTAAAATCAAACTCATTGGTGTAGATCTTCTTCTTCAGCTTACGCGCCTCAGCCTCATCATACTGCTCCTGAGCCTTCTCAACCAACGACACCACATCACCCATTCCCAGAATACGATCAGCCATACGCTCGGGGTGGAAGGTATCGAGAGCCTCCATCTTCTCTCCACGAGAGATGAATTTAAGCGGTTTATTAACCACAGAACGGATAGAGATCGCAGCACCACCACGGGTATCACCATCTAACTTAGTAAGCACCACACCATCGAAATCCAACCTATCGTTAAACTCCTTAGCGGTATTCACAGCATCCTGTCCAGTCATCGAGTCAACCACAAAGAGGGTCTCCGATGGGTTTATCGCCTGCTTAATAGCGGCAATCTCCACCATCATCTGCTCATCGACAGCCAAACGACCAGCGGTATCGACAATCACGGTATTATACCCCCTCTGACGAGCATAGGCAATTGCATTCTGAGCTATGGAAACTGGATTCTTAGACCCCTCCTCAGTATATACCTCAGCACCAATCTGACCACCCAGAACCTTAAGCTGCTCGATAGCGGCAGGGCGATAGACATCACACGCCACCAACAGAGTCTGGCGATTACGCTTTGTCTTTAGTTGCAAAGCCAACTTACCCGTGAAGGTAGTCTTTCCCGAACCCTGCAATCCTGCAATCAAGATCACCGCCGGTGTACCATCCAGCTTGATGTCGGTAGCTGTACCACCCATCAACTCCGCCAGCTCATCGCGAACGATCTTGGTCATCATCTGACCCGGCTTGACAGCACTCAACACATCGCTACCCAGAGCCTTTTGCTTAACATCATCGGTGAATCTCTTCGCCACTTTATAGTTTACATCGGCATCGATCAGCGCACGGCGTATCTCCTTAAGTGTCTCTGCAATATTGATCTCCGAGATCTTACCCTCACCCTTAAGGATCTTAAAGGAGCGCTCTAATTTATCTGTTAACTTTTCAAACATAGCTACTTGATCTTACTCATAAACTTCTCACGGTCAACAATAAAGCGAGTATGCACACCCTCACCAATCATCCCCTCGCCATCACGCGCACCAACATTGAATACAATCTTGCGCCCCGCAACACTAGCCACAACAGCCGTAGCAACGATCTCTGCACCCATGCCCGAAGCCTTGATATGGCTCGCACTCATCTCTGTTCCGACAGTAGTCGACCCCTCGGGAAGAGCCTCAGCGACCGCCTTCATCGCGGCATTCTACATCAAAGCGATCATCGCTGGTGTAGCAAAGACAATCA
>JBCQTG010000054.1:0-13511 GCA_047178765.1 Rikenellaceae bacterium
GTACAATAGAGTTACAAATAGAAAGAGAGAGGTCGCTAACCATAAAGGGGTTGACACAGAAAATCCTATGACAACCCCTAAAACTAATGTTAGTGCTACTATAACCATACAGTCAACTCCATGACCATTATCCTACTTCTTTGAACTCTCTATAATTGCCATAGCATCCTCAAAACTCAATGATTCAGGTGCTGTACCCTTAGGGATGCGGTAGTTCTTCTTCTTATAGGCGATATATGGTCCATAGCGACCATTCTTAACTAGCAGGTCAGCATCCTGCTCATAGCTCTTAATTGGCGTGTTTGCAGCAGCCTTAGCCTCACGATTGGTTACCACCAACTCAACTGCTCGCTCTAGATCGATAGTATATGGATCATCGCTCTTTGCCAACGATGTAAAGCCCTTTCCATGTCGGATATATGGTCCGAAACGTCCGATTCCAACGACTAGCTCCTCACCCTCAAACTCTCCTATAGAGCGTGGTAATGCGAAGAGATCAAGCGCCTGCTCCAAAGAGATAGACTCAATTAACTGCCCCTTTTTCAACGATGCAAATTTAGCCTTTTCCTCACCAGATTCATCTGCAACAATTTCAACCATAGGTCCATAACGACCAATTCTAGCCTTAACATTGCGCCCTGTCTTTGGATCAACACCCAATATTCGTTCGTGCGCAACGCGCTCTCCTTGGGTCTCAACAGCACCCTCAACCAACTTATGGAATGGTTGGTAGAATGCATTTATCATCCCTGTCCATGCGATCTCACCCTCGGCTACTCTATCAAACTCCTTCTCTACGCTCGCCGTGAAGTTATAGTCTAGAATCTCGCTAAATTGTGACTCTAGATAGTCGTTGACCATCATCGCAATATCGGTCGGTGCAAGGCGGTTTCTCTCCTTACCATACCCCTCACTCTTTGACTTTGATGTAATCTTGCTCTTCTCAAGTGTTAGTTGGATATAATCCCTCTTGCCTCCATCTGAACTCTGCTTAACAACATAGCCACGATTGATGACCGTAGTGATTGTTGGTGCATAGGTTGATGGACGACCGATACCTAGCTCCTCCAACTTTTTAACTAACGACGCCTCATTGAAACGAGCGGGTGACTGGGTGTATCTCTGTGTTGCGGTGATTGTCTTTGCTACCACCTGCTCACCTACACTCATCTGTGGGAGCATACCCTCATGCGTAGAGTCAGGATTGGATGTATCCTCATCGTGTGACTCACTATAGAGCTTCATAAATCCATCAAAACGTAGTACCTCACCTGTAGCGGTGAATGTTGGTACTCCGTTGCGATCAATTATAACTACCGTGCGATCAATCTCTGCGGGAACCATCTGCGATGCAACTGTTCTCTTCCAGATTAGCTCGTAAAGTCTCTTCTCCTGCGGTGTTCCCTCGATGTTAAGTCTATCGATATATGATGGACGAATAGCCTCGTGAGCCTCCTGCGCACCTTTGCTCTTTGTCTTGTAGTTGTGCAACATCGAGTAGTTCTCTCCGTAGTTGTTCACAATCTGCTCCTTGCACATTGCCAATGCCTGTTGAGAGAGGTTCACTGAGTCGGTACGCATATAGGTTATTAATCCCTGCTCGTAGAGTTTCTGCGCTACAGACATCGTTTGAGAGACTGAAAATCCAAGTTTTCGTCCCGCCTCCTGCTGTAATGTAGAGGTTGTGAATGGGGGGGCAGCGTAGCGTTTAAGTGGCTTCTCCTCAATATTTGAGATGATAAAATCGGCACCTATACACCCCTCCAAGAAGCTCTGCGCATCATCCTGAGTGGTGAAACGTTCGCTCACCTCTGCCTTGAAGATCAGTTTAGAGTTCTCCTCCTTATAGAATTGTGCAACCACGCGGAAATAGGTTGTTGACTCAAAGGCGATGATCTCCCTCTCTCTGCTAACCAATAGTCTAACAGCAACACTCTGCACCCTACCAGCAGAGAGCTGTGGGCGAACCTTTCTCCACAATACTGGTGATAGCTCAAAACCAACCAAGCGATCTAGCGCTCTACGTGCTTGTTGTGCATTGACTAGATTGAGATCTACTCTGCGTGGATTATCTATCGCTGCAAGGATTGCATTCTTTGTAATCTCGTGGAAAACAATTCGTTTAGTATGTTCAATGTCCAGATCTAAAACCTGAGTTAAGTGCCATGCTATCGCCTCTCCCTCACGGTCCTCATCGGATGCTAGCCACACTTGCTCTGCTCCCTTAGCTAGTTTCCGTAGCTCATCAACCACCTTTTTCTTATCTGTCGGAACTTCGTAGCTGAGTGCAAAATTGCTCTCTACATCTATTCCTAACCCCTTCTTCGATAGATCGCGTATATGTCCAAAACTCGATTTGACGATAAAGTCACTCCCCAAAAACTTCTCTATTGTTTTAGCCTTTGCAGGTGACTCGACAATTACTAAATTTTTATGCATGTATGTTATTTTCTTAACGTGTAGATTACCTCCAGCTGCAATGGCGCTCCATTATCAGCTACTCCAGCACCCTCAAGTCCTTGGATAGTAGCGTATTTAACTGATGCCAAATTGCTTGTAGAGGGTGCTATATAGATTCTGTTCCACTCAAGAGCATTAAGCTCGTCATCGGTGATAGAGTCTTTATTCTCTAAATCATGCCACTCTGCCCACATTATCTGTAGCTGGTGCTGTAGATTCATCTCGTAGAACCCTAATGAGCGGTTGATATACCCATCGTAGATTGATACCGATCCGTAGTAAGCCTCGGTAACAGTGTCATAGTCATAGATCGTCTCCAACTCACTATATCCATCGTCATCATAGGTGTGTGAATAGGTGACGTACATACCTATGCGCGAGGGCATAGTGTTCATCTGGGTAGTTAAGTTCTTGATCCCAGCTATGTCTGTAACCATATCATAGCTTGTCATTGCTGGTATATACCCCTTGATGGTTGCTTTGTTAAAGAAGATATTGACAAATAAATTATTCTCCTCCTCCTCATTAGCCTCCTCAATTTTGCTGTCCATCCACTCAAAGAAGCTCTTCTTTATTCTCATCTCGCTTACTCGACCGCCCAGCGCCTCGACATAGATATTATTGACATTGTCTGGCTCATCTGTTGAGGCTGGATCGGTACGTACAACATAGTTGATTGATGTTCCTCCATACTCAGAGTATGAGTCGCTGAATGAGTAGACCATAGCTGATAGAGAGATCGATGATGTATCTCCATCCTCATCTTGGGCTGTGTCGTAATCGTCTTGATCTTGATAGCAGGTGAAACCAAAACCGCATGATGAGAGTAGGTGTGAATAGGTTACTCCTTCATCGCTTGTTGATGAGAGTATGGAGTCAGTTATATCAATACCATCTTTCTCTGCTCCGACCCACTCAATATATAGCCCCTTAAATAGATCTACAAAATCACCGTGATTGTCGAAATCGTAGTATGTGTAGTCAATATCTATACCATTAACACTCTTAAGTAGTAGCTGGTCGATGAGATCCTTTCCTGCTTGTGTAATAGCTGTACCATCATCTTCAGACTCTTCGTAATAATCAATAAAGAGTGCCTCTGAGTTGGTGTAGATATAGTTCGCTTGATCGGGGAATTGGAAGCTAAAGACCTCCTCGAATTTATCTGTATCAGCTAGTTTGTCACTTGCAAAGAGTGATGCAGCATCATCTTTTGTCATCGTTGAATAGTCATCAAGGAAGTCATCATTCAGAACTCGATAGACCTTGTACTTGTTGATGATTGTTGTATCTCCCGAGAACTCAGCAGCTGGTAGGTAGACCAACACCGAGTGGACAATAGGGTTTGTACCGAAACTATCATCATCATCGAGGGTGTACATAGGTGTGAACTGGCTATAGAAACCGCCCGTTCTACTACCGAACTTCTCCTTATATTGGCGACCTGTAGTTCCATAGCTGAGGTTAGAGACATCGAAATCCTCATTTACATATTGGCTAAAGGCGAAGATCTCATCGCCATCAGGAGTGGTGTTGTTAAACAACTCGTATCTAACCTGAGTATCCTGATCGTCTCGCATATAGTCGTTACCAATATTATCGCTAATATCAGTACATCCAACCGATAGTGTGATAGCTAATGTGCTAATCTGCAGTGCGTACCTGCTAAATATTCTCATAAAAAAGTCTATATTTATCGTAATAACTATCTCCCCTCTCCTGCTCAAACTCCATTAGAGGTTTGCCACTTTGGCGCGCGATGTCAAGTATCTCCTCCGCAACATTGTCACTAGAGATTACAATACCATCGGCATAATTAAGAACGAATTTGCAGAGATTTTCGTATGTTGCATCGTTGAGTATATTTAGCTTATCATCCATCTCAACACCCTCGCTGTTGAGTGTCTCCACTACAGAGGGGTTAAATGGCTTCTCAAATCGATCTCCATCTAGCGATACAATGATCTTTACATTGGCAAAGATCGGATCATCTGCAAATGAGTGGCGAAGATAGGTCGCAATAAAGCTGGTGAACCAGCCACGGCACTCTATAATATCGGGAGACCATCTTAACTTACCCACAGTCTCCAACACTCCGCGGGCGAAGAAGATCGCTCGCTGATCGTTATCCTCGAACTCCTCTCCATTCTCATCGCGAAGTGTAGCTTTGCGAGAGAAAAAATCCTCGTTATCGATAAAGTATATCTGCACCCTTGTATGTGGGATTGATGCAACTTTAATAATCAGCTGGTGGTCGGTATCATCAATAATGAGATTCATTCCCGATAGCCTGATAACCTCATGGAGCTGATTACGCCTCTCATTGATACAGCCATAGCGTGGCATAAAGGTGCGTATCTCATCTCCGCGATTATGCATCGCATCTATAAGGTCTGCAAAAGTATCCGTATATTTGTTCTCGGCAACGTAGGGTGCCACCTCCTGACAAACGTATAGTATCTTCTTCTTTGATTCCATAGTGTAGATATTATAAAATTAGCATTGCATCACCGTATGTACCAAACCTATAACCCTCTTTCAATGCAATATTGTAGGCATTCATAATTGTCTCATAGCCTCCATATGCCGCTACCATCATTAAATGTGTTGAGTAGGGTAGGTGGAAGTTAGATACAAATGCATCTGCAATTGAAAATTCATATGGTTGAAAGATAAACTTATTTGTCCATCCCTCGGTTGGTTTAACTGTATTTCCTGTTGATACTGATGACTCCAATGCGCGCATCACTGTTGTCCCAATAGCGACAACTCTCTTTCCATTGCGTTTAGCGGAGTTGATCTGTTCTGAGGTTGCCTCATTGATTGTAAACTGCTCAGAGTCAACCTTATGTTTGGATAGATCTTCAACATCAACGGGTCTAAAGCTACCTAGACCAACATGTAGAGTTAGCATAGCACTCTCTACCCCCTTTATCTCCAATCTCTTGAGCAGGTGTCTGGAGAAGTGTAGTCCAGCGGTAGGTGCAGCCACAGCACCCTCATTCTTTGCATAGATAGTTTGGTATCTTTCAGCATCTATAGGCTCAACTTTCTGGCGTATCCAACGTGGTAGAGGGGTCTCGCCTAGCTTATATAGTGCCTCGCGGAAATCCTCATTGCTACCATCGAAGAGGAATCTTAATGTCCTTCCTCTTGATGTTGTATTGTCGATCACCTCGGCAACAATAAGCTCATCGTCGCCAAAGTACAACTTATTGCCAATACGTATCTTACGTGCGGGGTCAACAAGTACATCCCACAATCTCAGCTCCTCATTAAGCTCTCTCAGCAAAAATATCTCAATCTCAGCCCCTGTCTTCTCTTTATTTCCATACAGACGTGCAGGAAAGACCTTTGTGTCGTTGTAGACAAATAGGTCCCCCTCATCGAAGTAGGTTATAATATCCTTAAATAGTTTGTGTTCGATAGTTCCTGTTTCGCGATTAACAACCATCAAACGCGACTCATCTCGCTCATCAGACGGATACTCCGCTAGATGCTCGCGAGTGATGTCAAAGCCATATTGAGATAACTTCATGCCTCTTTCTTTACTTATTTTATTTCTCTATTTTGTCTATATTAATAGATATAGACCACCAAATTAATACGTCTATGCAGCTATTTTGTTTCAAGCAAATCGATCTTTTTTAGAAAATCTTCGAGCTGCCAGCTATCTTCTACCCTAAAACCGCCACTACGGCTCCTGCGTAGAGCGCCTAAGTGAGCGCCACTCTCCAGCCCCTCTCCAATCTCGGCTGCTAACGAGCGGATATAGGTCCCCTTACTACACTCAACCCTAATCTTTAGATGTGGCATTTGAAGATCTAAGATCTCTATACCATATATATTAATGAGCGCTTGTCTCAACTCAACCTGCTCGCCAGCCCTTGCATACTCATAGGCTCTCACTCCGCCAATCTGCTTTGCTGAGTAGATTGGCGGCATCTGTAACCTCTCGCCCTCTAGCCCCTTAATCACCTCCTCTATCCCCTCGCGGGTGATATGCTCAGTAGGGTAGATGGCATCGATCTCATGCTCAAGATCGTGGCTCGGGGTTGTTGCGCCAAGCACTACATCCGCCACATACTCCTTCTGCTCAGCCTGCAACTGCTCAACCATCTTTGTCGCTTTGCCGATGCAGATAAGCAGAACTCCTGTAGCGAGTGGATCTAGAGTCCCTGCATGTCCAACCTTGATCTTCCTATACCCTTTTCGTCCAAGAGCATACTTGATCTTGCGAACAACATCTGTAGAACTCCACTCAAAAGGTTTGTCGATAACCGCGATATACCCCTCGCGGAAATCGATACCCTCCAATTCGTTACTCATATTTAAATCTTTGTTACTGCGATGATTAGCGGCTCATCATCAAGATCGCTCTCAACAACAAACGCACCCTCAGGCTTCTCAACAACCTTAACCTCTACAGCCAAGGTCTGTGCAGCAACATAGTCGGCATAGTTAGCCATCGAGGTAACAACGCTCTCCCTGCTCTCGATCTCAACCTTCACCCTGTCGATAACCTCAAAACCTGAATCCTTACGGATATTCTGGATTCTATTTACCAATTCGCGTGCTACACCCTCTTGACGTAGCTCCTCGGTGATTGTAATATCCAAAGCGACTGTCAACTTACCCTCCGAAGCAACCAGCCATCCCGGCATATCCTCTGAGGTTATATCGAAGTCCGCCAGTGTAACGGTGATCTGCTCAGCGCCCATATCCAATGTTGTCTCAGCGCTCGACTCGATACGTGCAATATCCTCCTGAGTAAATGTCGCTGTCAAGGCAGCTATCTGCTTCATATACTTTCCATACTTCGGACCTAGGGTCTTGAAGTTTGGCTTAATTCTCTTTGTGATGAGTCCAGCAGTCTGCTCGATTAGCTCAATATCTTTGATATTCACCTCCCCCTTAACAAGTTCGGTCACCGCCTCGATATGGCTCTTCATCGCTGGGTCGAGAACAGGGACAAGGATCTTTGTCAATGGCTGGCGCACCTTGATGCTAACCTTTCTACGTAGTGCCAAGACCATTGATGTAAGTCTCTGTGCAAGCTCCATTGTTTCCTCCAGATCGCTGTTGATTAGCGACTCGTCAGCTTTTGGGAACTGCGACAGGTGTACAGACTCATCATTGTGGCGACCACTAACAGCATTTAGATCACCGTAGATCTGGTCGCTGATAAATGGTGCAAATGGAGCTGCCAACTGTGCCACGCTCTCCAAACATGTGTAGAGTGTTTGATATGCAGCGATCTTATCCTCGCACATCTCACCACCCCAGAATCTCTTTCTATTCAGACGAACATACCAGTTCGATAGATTCTCATTTACAAAATCCTGAATCAAACGTGCCGCAGGGGTAGGGTCGTAGCTATCCAATAGAGCTGTAACATCCTTAATCAATGTATTAAGAAGTGAGATAATCCACCTATCTATCTCCGAACGTCTCTCCATAGGAACAATCTCCTCCCTGCCTGTGAAGTCATCAACATTGGCATATAGTGAGAAGAATGAGTATGTATTATATAGTGTGCCGAAGAACTTCCTACGCACCTCATCAACACCATCAAGGTCGAACTTCAGGTTATCCCACGGCTGTGAGTTTGAGATCATATACCAACGTGTGGCATCAGCACCATACTTGCTCAACACCTCAAATGGATCAACCGCATTGCCCAACCTCTTAGACATCTTATTTCCACTCTTGTCGAGAACAAGACCGTTAGAGATGATATTCTTGAACGCCACCGAGTCGAACAACATTGTTGCCAATGCGTGTAGCGTAAAGAACCAACCGCGAGTCTGATCCACACCCTCAGCGATAAAGTCCGCAGGGTAGACATCGTTAAACGAGGCGTCGCCATTCTCAAATGGGTAGTGAAGCTGTGCATATGGCATAGCTCCCGAGTCAAACCATACATCGATCAGGTCGCTCTCTCTACGCATAGCCTCGCCGTTATCCGCTACCAAAACAATTGAGTCTACATATGGCTTGTGAAGATCCAGATTCTCAACCGAGTAGTTCTCCTTGCTCATATCGCCCACAACGAAGTTCTTGAATGGGTTCTCGCTCATATACCCCTTCTCGATCGACCTCTCAATCTCAGCCATCAACTCCTCCATCGATCCGATACACTTCACCTGTGAGTAGTCCTCAGTAGCCCAAACGGGCAGTGGTGTACCCCAGAAGCGTGAACGAGACAAGTTCCAATCTACTAGACCTTCCAGCCACTTCCCGAAGCGTCCCGAACCTGTCGACTCTGGTCTCCAGTTGATAGTATTGTTCAACTCGATCATTCTATCGCGCATAGCTGTAGTCTTGATAAACCATGAGTCGAGAGGGTAGTACAACACCGGCTTATCTGTTCTCCAGCAGTGTGGGTATGAGTGGGTGTGTTTCTCGATCTTGAATGCCTTATTCTCCTGCTTCAACTGCACTGCAATATCTACATCTAAGGTTGCATCCTTATCAGTTAAGGTGTCGTCATATGCATTCTTGACAAATCGTCCTGCATACTCAGAGTAGAGCTTAGTATCGATATTATTCGCAATAAAGTCGCTATCAAGATCCTCCAAAACAAAGAACTTACCGCTCTTATCGACCATCGGCTGGCTCTTGCCCGCCTTGTCGACCATAAACAACGGTGCGATACCAGCAGCCTTAGCAACCCTGTCATCATCAGCTCCAAAGGTTGGAGCGATATGTACAATTCCTGTTCCGTCCGAAGTGGTTACGAAATCGCCTGTGATAACCCTAAAGGCATCTCCCATAGGCTTAACCCATGGTAACAGCTGCTCATAGCTAATTCCCTCTAGTTCAACACCTTGCCACTCTTGATCTGTGATGGTGAATGTCCCCTCCATCTTAGCGGTAAAGTAAGAACTTACTAGATCCTTAGCCATGATAACACTCTGTGGCTCACCTGTATATGGATTTTGGCAATCGACCTTAACGTATGTCACATTAGGACCTACCGCCAACGCTGTATTTGATGGCAATGTCCATGGTGTAGTTGTCCAAGCTAAGAAGTAGAGTTTACCCTGCTCGAAATCACCTAACATTTTTTCGCTCAACTCATTGTGAACAATAGCGAACTGAGCCGTACATGTTGTATCTTTGACATCGCGGTAGCACCCCGGTTGGTTCAACTCATGTGTTGACAAACCTGTTCCCGCTGCTGGTGAGTATGGCTGGATTGTATAGCCCTTATAGAGTAGCCCCTTGTCGAAGAGCTGCTTGAGCAACCACCATAGGGTCTCGATATATTTATTGTCATAGGTGATATATGGATCGTTCATATCGACCCAATACCCCATCTTACGTGTCAGATCCTCCCAAAGACCGGTATACTCCATCACCGCCTCACGGCACTCACGGTTATACTCCTCTACAGAGATTGTCTTTCCGATAGCCTCTTTGGTGATGCCTAGCTTCTTCTCAACACCCAACTCAACTGGTAGTCCGTGGGTATCCCAACCCGCTTTACGGTGAACCTTATACCCCTGCTGAGTCTTATATCTACAGAACATATCCTTGATGGTACGCGCCATAACATGGTGGATACCCGGTACTCCATTTGCTGATGGAGGTCCCTCATAGAAAACAAATGTTGGCTTACCCTCGCGAGTAGATATACTCTTTCCAAAGGTGTCGTTACTATCCCAACTACTCAAAACATCATCTGCCACCTTAGGCAGATTTAACCCTTTATACTCTTTAAATTTCATCGAAACTATATATATATTCACTTATTCCCCGCAAAGATACGAAAAAGTTATGAGTATTAAGGTATGTGTTGTGACTTTTTTCTGTGGGATAATATTAGATTCTAAGAATCTGTTTTAAACAGTTTCTAAAAACTAACAATGATTGTAACCAATCCGACAACTGCACAATATATAGCAAAGTAGATCAACTTACCCCTTTTGACAATCTCGATCATCGCTTTACACGCCAACGCACCAACAATTAATGCGGTCATAAAGCCCGAGAAGAGTGCGATGCTACTTACACCCTCTATAGCGATTACTCCTCCCCCCTTAATCAGATCGAGAAGTGTATTACCCAAGATAGGTACTAGCACCATTAGAAATGAGAATTGCGCCACTGCACTCCTATCATTACCTATTATGAGTCCCATACCTATCGTCGACCCTGAGCGCGAAAGTCCCGGCATAACCGCAAACGCTTGCGCTAATCCAATGACTAGAGCATCTCTGTAGTTAATTGGTCGACCAATATGTGTGCTATCTTTCGACCTATGGTAGGCAAAGGTGAGCAGTAGAGAGGTGAGCAGCAGCATAACCCCAACAATAGTTAGTGCATATGGGGCGTTGAGCATCTCATCGAGTCTATCTTTGAGGGTAAATCCAACTATAGCCACAGGGATCATCGAGATGATGATCTTCAAGGCATAGGCGTGTGACTCACCAAAGTGTCGGGTAAAAAGCCCCTTGAAGAGCTTTGATACCTCACTCCATAGAACCAATAGGGTGCTACAAACAGTGCCTGCATGCAGGGCAACGTCAAAGGTGAGGTTTTGGGTTAGCTCAACTCCAAGCAGCTCCTTTGCCAATTGAAGGTGTCCGCTACTTGAGACAGGAAGAAACTCTGTGATCCCCTGAACTGCCCCGAGGATAATTGCATCTAATGTAGTCATAGTTATTATTTTTTCATTATGGCATAGACCTCAATGAGAAATCCTGCAACCAAAACTATTGGAGCAAGGGTAATTCTACGCCATGAGAAGATATTCTCATTGAAACCCTCCGGTGAGGCTGCCTCACCGCCAATCATCAATAGAAAACCCAGAATAATTACTCCAAAACCTATAAGTAGCAGTTTGTAGCTCTTTGTAGGAAGAGCCATCTTTTCATCATCGATCTGGTTATTTACCTTTTGCCCCACATTTTGAGGCTCATTCTTTTTACTCATAATATTTTAAAATAGTCCTAAACTTTGTAACTTAGCCTCAAGCGATGGTAGATCATGGAAGAGTATCTCACGAGGTTTAGCGCCCTCCTGTCTACCTACAATACCGCTACGCTCTAGCTGCGACATTATGCGTCCGGCACGGTTAAAACCAACCTCAAAATTGCGTTGAATAGCAGAGGTTGACATCGCCCCATTTGATACCGCAGTACGTGCAATCTCGGCAAAGAGAGTATCGTACTTAATAGCCCCTCCGCTCTCACCCATGTCAGCGTCACCACCTGAGTCGGGGGTGTAGTCGGGTAGATGGTATGGTTCGGGGTATCCCTGCTGCTTGCTGATATGCTCAACAATTCTGCCAACCTCATCGGTCTCTACAAGTGCGCACTGTATACGTGTTAACTCACCATCCTTTGAGAAGAGCATATCTCCGCGTCCAATCAGCTGGTTGGCTCCCGGTTGGTCGATAATCGTACGTGAGTCGATCATCTGCATCACTCTAAAGGCAATACGTGCTGGGAAGTTAGCCTTGATTCCTCCCGTGATAACCTTAACATCGGGGCGTTGAGTAGCGACAATTAGGTGTATTCCAACTGCGCGAGCCTTCTGTGCTAGTCGCATTACCGGAACCTCAACCTCGCGAGTCATCATAATAAGATCAGCAAACTCATCGACAACAACAACTATATAGGGCATATAGAGGTGTCCCTTCTCGGGGTTGAGTCGACGATTGGTGAATTTATCATTATACTCAATTATATTACGTACCGCTGCGATAGAGAGTAGTTTCAACCTCTTCTCCATCTCCTCGCAGAGTGCGTTAAGTGTATAGACAGCTTTCTTTGGGTCGGTGATAATAACATCATCCTCAGACTCCATCTTTGCCATAAAGTGGTGTTCAAGGGTCTTGTAGGGGGTGAACTCAACCATCTTAGGGTCGATCATCACAAACTTAAACTGTGATGGGTGTTTACGATAGAGCAGTGAGGTGATGATTGCATTGAGTCCCACAGATTTACCCTGACCAGTTGCTCCCGCAACCAAGAGGTGTGGCATCTTTGCAAGGTCAAAGACATAGCTCTCATTCTGTATCGTACGTCCGATAACTATCGGTAACTCAGCCTTTAGCTCCTGAAACTTTACAGAGCGTACAGATGAATACATCGAGACAACCTGCTTGCTGCGGTTTGGAACCTCGATTCCGATTGTTCCTCGTCCGGGGATAGGTGCTATAATTCGTATCCCTGTAGCCTTAAGACTCTGGGCAATATCGTTCTCTAGGTTCTGGATCTTAGAGATCTTAACACCCTGCTCTTGTATAATCTCGTAGAGGGTGATTGTTGGTCCCACTGTCGCCTTGATATTGATAATCCCTATTCCGAAATACTTTAGCGTCTCCTCGATCTTCGACTTATTCTCAAAGATCTCGTCGGGTGTAACCTCCGACGATGATTTGTAATCCTCAAGTAGCGATGGGTGTGGGTACTCATAGTTATATAGATCCTTTGTTGGATCATACTTCTCTAGTTGAGCCTCATCTTCGCTCACCGTCTCTAGATCGTTTGCTTCCACTGTGACAACGATACCACCATCGGTTGTTGCCTCCTCGGCAGGTCGAATGATCTCAATAGAGGGTTCATTGTTGGGTTGTGAGTCGAGGAGTGTATCCTCATCTGACTCTGATTCTAACTCCTCCGTGCTATCTATCTTATCATGCTCCTCGTACCCTGCTAGTGGCTCACTATCATCATCTACCTCTTCGTTATTAACCTCTGTGTTCTCGCTCTTTTTGCGAGTTGCACCTCGCTTAACTATATCAACGATCTTCTCTCCGCGATCGAGAGCGGCACTACCTACATTATTCATAACGCGGATAAAGTTGCGATTGATAAAGACTCCTATACCAACCCAGCAGAGTAGCAGCGCTAGCCCCAATCCAACATTTCCCCCAACAGAGCGTGTAATCTCAGCTATCTCAATTCCAAAATCACCACCCCAGCCACTGCCGAAAATAGCCCACTCCGAGCCAAAAATAGCTCCAAGGGTGGTTGAGCCACATATGAGTAACATCATCGTTAGGGTCACCACACGCCCCAGTTTCAAGGGGTCGTGGC
>JBCQTG010000055.1:0-13368 GCA_047178765.1 Rikenellaceae bacterium
TACTAGCTTCGTGCCATCGGGGAAGGTAGCCTCAATCTGAACATCGTGGATCATCTCAGCAACCCCCTCCATAACATCATCTCGCGTGAGTAACTCGGCTCCCGATTGCATAAGCTCAGCAACCGTACGCCCCTCACGCGCACCATCGAGTAGATGTTGGCTAATGTAGGCTATCGACTCCGGATAGTTTAGTTTTATACCCCTCTCTTTGCGACGTGCTGCAACATCGCCAGCTAGATACAACAGCAATTTTTCGGTCTCACGCGGTGTTAAGTGCATAGTGATACATTTTAAACTGATAGATAACTCTTCAACTCCTCGTAGTCGGCATTCTCCTTTGTGAATGTGCGAACCACCTTACCGCGATCCATAATAAAGTAATCATCGGTTAGGAGTTTCGCAAAATCCAACTTCTGCTCAACTAACAAGACCGCTAAGTTACGCTTTTTTATTTGATCTTTCAAGACTTCTGCGATTTCAAGTGTGATTGAGGGCTGAATTCCCTCCGTTGGCTCATCGAGAATGAGCAGCTTAGGGTTACCCACCAAGGCACGAGCAATAGCGAGCTGCTGCTGCTGACCACCACTTAAGTTACCACCCAACCTATTGCGGAAATCCTTGAGTATAGGGAAGATAGAGTAGATCTCATCCTCGTCAAACTTTTTACTCTTTGTTGTCAAAGCCTCTGTGCCAATCAATATATTCTCATAGACTGTAAGTTTAGAGATTATTTCGCGTCCCTGAGGGACATATGCGATACCACTCTGCGCACGTCTCTCCGTTGGGAGAGAGACAATCGACCTGCCATCAAAGATTATATCACCCTCCGTACGCTTTACCAACCCCATGATGGTGCGCATAAGGGTGGTCTTACCCACTCCATTACGCCCCATGATTGTTGTCACCTTACCCTGCTCAGCGGTGAGGTCAACACCCCACAATATAGCACTCTGACCATATGCAGCGTGAACATTATCTATTTTTAGTAATTTATCCATCGTTTTAATTCTCCTTTAATCGTTATCCTTGTCACCTCTCTACAGGCTATTTCGCATTTTGAACCTGTGCCGAATCGGGCGCACCAAGGTAACAATCGATAACACTCTTATTGCTCTTCACCTCTTGAAACGTACCCTCCGTGAGTATCTCGCCACGAACCAACACAGTCACCTTATCCTTTGCGATCTGCTCGACAAAGTGCATATCGTGTTCGATAACTATCACACTATGGCTCTTGCTCAACTCCAGAAGCAGCTCACCCGTCTTAGCGGTCTCGGCATCGGACATTCCCGCCGCCGGCTCATCGATAAGGAGAAGCTGAGGCTCCTGAAGCAGAACGATAGCTATCTCCAGCCACTGCTTCTGTCCATGCGACAATGAACCAGCAATGGTATCCATCTCATCGATTAGATTGACCAATTTAGCCGTCTCATAGATCTTTGCACGCTGAGGCGGTGTGAGTCGGAAAAAGAGCGATGAAAAGACACCTCGCGCACCCTTAAGCCCCATGATTAGGTTATCAAAGACCGACAACCCCTCAAAGACCGATGGTTTTTGGAACTTACGCCCAACACCCATTCTATTGATCTCAATCTCCGTATTTCCGATCAACTCCTCACCATTGAATATCGCCGAACCCTGAGCGGGCAACGTCTTACCACAAAGGACATCCATCAAGGTCGATTTACCTGCACCATTAGGACCAATAATAACCCTCAACTCGTTATCCTCCACATTGAAGCGATCGAGGCATAGCGCAACAACACCTCCAAAGGTCACTGTTATATTTCTTACTTTCAACATAGCTTTACGATTTTGATAGTGTTATACCCTTTATCTTAAACTTACTTTTGATTATCTCGCCAAGACCCAAGACACCCTTATCGAGGTAGAGGACAGTCACGACATAGAGTATACCCAAGATATAGGGCCATGCATCGGGCATAAGCGAAGTAAACAGACTATAGAGCAGGTTGACAATGAGAGCACCAATAATAGCACCCTTCAACGACCCGCGACCACCCAGAGCGACACAGATCAACATCTCAATCGATGCCCTAACATCCATCCTTCCGGGGGTAACAATACCCGTCTGAGGAAGGTATAACATTCCAGCAACCATAGCGATCAACGCTCCAATGACAAAGATTGCTGTTTGGAAGTGGGCAACCTGATAACCAGTAAAGCGCAGACGCGACTCCGAATCTCTCACCCCGACAAGTAGCTTTCCAAACTTAGATTGTGTAAGAGCCTTCGATGCAAAGTAGACCAGAGCAAGGGCAACAACGGTAATTATATATAGACCCAACTTAACCCCCTCGCTACGCAGATCAAATCCCATCATACTCTGGAAATTTGTCAATCCATTAGAGCCACCCAAGAGGGTCTCATTTCGAGAGAATAGCAAGAACATTGCCCACGCTATCGCCTGAGTGATGATGGCGAAGAATACCCCCTTGATTCTACGTTTAAAGATGAAGTATGAGATGCTAGCAAAGCCGATTGTAGCTATCACCGTAGCGATAATCGCACCCGCAAAGCTCTGGAAAGGCAACCAGAATAGAGGCAACTCAGTGATCTGATTCCACTCCATGAATTGCGGCACAACGACACCCTCAGGTAGGTTGAAGAGGGTGAGGTACATACCCATGCCATAGGCACCCAAACAGAAGAAGAAGGCTTGACACATCGACATGATACCTGTATATCCCCAGATTAGGTCTACACCAATAGCAGCTATAGCAAAGCATAGATAACGCCCCCATAGAGTCACCGTATCTATCGGCACTAATCCTATAAGGTTTGCTACCGGTAGCAACACCATAAAGATTAGCATTAGTGTTAATATTAATTTATCTTTTTGCATAATTTTACGTTATTTGAGGGGTATATTAATCATCGCCGATGCGACCTTTATCTGCAAACAGACCCTTTGGTCGGTACTGCAAAAATATTATTATCAGAAGTAGAATAGCGACCTTGCCATAGACAGCCTCAAAACTAGCCTCAAAGACCTTAGACAAGACTCCAATGCTAACTCCCGAGACGGCGCAACCAACCAACTTACCTACACCTCCCGTAACAACAGTCAAGAAGGAGTCGACAATATAGGTCTGACCCATATTGGGGACAACATTTCCAATAAGGGTAATGGCACAGCCGGCAATGCCCGCAAGTCCTGAACCCAACATAAAGGTTATCATATCGATCTTCTTTGTCGAGATTCCGACACATGCACTCATATTACGATTCTGGGTCACCGCCCTAATGCGAACACCCAAGTGTGTGCGCTGGAATAGCAGATAGACACCGACAAAGATCAATATTGTCAACACAATAATAAATAGTCTATTGTATGGTAGTATCAACCCCGTACCAAGAGAGATTCCGCCCGAGAGAATTGCTGGAGCCTTAACCGTTGTTAGATCACCGAAGATGGTACGAGCCAACTGAATAAGGATCAAGCTAATACCCAAGGTAGCCAACATGCTCTCCAATGGACGCGAGTAGAGATGACGAAGAACCAAACGCTCAATAACCAACCCAAAGAGCGCAGCCACAACAAATGATATGGGCAACGAGACAAAGAATGCCAAGTCGAAGATCGACTCAGGGAGGAATTTTTCAAAGAGCTGCTGTACACAATAGGTTGTATAGGCGCCAATCATCAAGAACTCACCATGGCTCATATTGATAATACCCGCCAAACCATAGACAATCGAGAGACCCAACGAGACAAGGACCAAGATACTACCCAAGCTCAATCCGCTAAAGAGATTTTGATAGAGGTTATTGTTTTTTGCAACCATAGCAAAGTACTTATCGACGGTCTTAGCCTGTGCGCGGTTTGCATTTGTAATATCCTCACGCTCCAAATATAGACTCAACGCCGTAGAGTAGATCATATCTCTATCCTCATTGATACTCGCAATAGCTAGCCCCTGCTGCTCATCATCACCCGCCTTCAAATACAACTTGTTGAGTGCCACCTGCGCCACATCAGCCGTAGCTCTATCAGCCTCTCGCTCGAAGGCACTCTTTATGAGCAAAATATCTTCGACACTACCACTCTCCGAGATAGAGGTATATGACTCAGCTCTCAACTCTGGCGAACTACTATTAAGATCGATATATGGCTTAAGTTTATTAAGCCTCATGCGATCTCTACGGGTAAGCGTCACCTGATCGTCATACACACCCGATAGTACCGCCCCCACAAAGACCATAGTACTATCACTACGATTGGTGCTTAGAAACTCACACGCCTCGCTTATCCTCTCCTTGTCACCACTTAGGATGTCGGTAAAAGCAGAGCTTACCGACATCCCATCATGAGCAAAGAGTGCTGAACATGCTATACTCAATAGCAGTGTCATAAATATCTTACGCAGCATAACTCTTTGATTTTAAATTCTTATCTCTTATTTAGAAAATTCGCTGAATGGCTCTGGGATAACCAACGCATCTGTACGGCTCAATATCTCGAACTGACCATTCTCAAGGATCTCACCAATAACAGCATACTTAGCTAGGTGGTGGTTATCAGCGTGCATCTTAACCTTTCCAGCAGGTGATGCAATCTCCATGTTTGAGAGCGCCGCGATAACATCCTTCACCTCGAATGACTTAGCCTTCTCTACAGCCGCCTTCCACAAGTATAGATCGGTATATGCCCAGCAGATTGGGTCATCTGTAACACGCTCAGCACCACCGGGGAGTCTATTCTTTGCGCAATATGCCTTGAAGTCTGCAACGAACTTCTTATTCTCTGGTGTATCCTCACTCTGGAAGTAGTTCCATGCTGCAAGGTGACCCGCAAGATACTCAGTATCCATTGCACGAAGCTCATCCTCAGCTACAGAGAATGCCATAATTGGACACTTGCTAGCTGTTAGCCCCTGATTAGCAAACTCCTTGTAGAACGGCACGTTGCTATCACCGTTGATTGTACTCAATACACATGCGTCACCAGATGCTGCAAATGCCTTGATCTTCGATACGATAGTCTGGTAATCTTGGTGCTGGAATGGAGTATACTCCTCGATGATATTCTGCGCTGGAACACCCTTTGATAGAAGGAAGTTCTTTAGAATTGTGTTAGCTGTACGTGGGAATACATAGTCGGTACCCAATAGGTAGAACTTCTTACACTCGCCGCCATCCTCGCTCATCAAATACTCTGCACCGGGGATCAACTGCTGGTTTGGTGTACCACCCGAGTAGATGATGTTTGGAGAACACTCCTGACCCTCATACTGCACTGGATAGAACAACAATCCACCATACTCCTCAAATACAGGTAGAACAGCCTTACGAGATACCGATGTCCAACATCCAAAGACCGCCTTCACCTTCTCCTTACCCAATAGATCCTTTGACTTCTCAGCAAAGAGGTCCCAGTTAGATGCTGGGTCAACAATAACAGGCTCAATCTGCTTGCCCATAACACCTCCTGCAGCGTTAATCTCCTCGATACCCATCATCAATACATCGCGAAGCGACACCTCTGAGATAGCCATTGTTCCACTGAGTGAGTGGAGGATACCGATCTTCACCACACTGCTATCTGCAGCTGTCTGTGTACTCTGTGTTGATGGGCATGCTGTAAATGTCAATGCCGCTGCGACAACTGCCGCTGTTGTTGCCAAAAATTTTGCTACTCTTTTCATGATCTTATTTATTTTGATTTTTTTATCTCTTTTGAGTCTTAGTTGCCTACCTCATCACCGAGGCTTAAACAATAGACTTTATAAAATTTTAAACTACTTTTTGCCTTTTCACTCACTCTCCTCGCAACATGCCGCTGAGGCTTGCTCTATGAATACGGCTGCAATTAAGCGAAAAAATAGCAGTTACACACCATTTTAACGGCGATTAAATAAAAAACCAAAATCGATATTATCAATTCAAAACTAAAAACCACCTAAGGATTTATAATTTATTTTAAATATGTCTAAATATAATCAATTAAATATTGTTGAGTAGAACAGCACAACAAAGCGGAAAAAGCCTCTCCAAAGAGATTAGGAGCGACATCTAAAAAATAGATACATCCGGTTTCAGAGTAGCTCTGATGCCGGATGTATAATTTTTCAGGGGGTATGGTTATAACCTTAAACTCTATATTAAATCTTGCATTTTACCATCTCTCCACTATAATCTATAACCGTTGTTGGTGTTTGAACTCGGTCAATACCCAATCCACAGCCATCTTTGACAACAACAATATTGAATCTGCGTTTATTCAACATCCCGGCATAACACCCTCTGCGACTATCGATTGTAAGAACTCCCTCTTTATCATTATAACTAAATCTAATCTCGCTATATTTGCCATCCTGATAGTTGTAGTTATCGCCCTCATCCTCGTAGAGTATAAACTCTCCATCTGCACCGGGATAGACCCTTATCTCTAGCTCCGTCAACTCGCTCTCCGAGCTATAATTCATCACATCTGCCATAGGTAGGATCGCTCCCGACCTGATGAATAGTGGCATCCACTCTATTGGTGCATCAGCGGTAATATGCTCTCCACCCTCATAACACACTCCACTCTTAAAGTCATACCATTGGCTACCTTTGGGTAGATAGACTTTGCGACTTGTTGCTCCAGCCTCTGCCACTGGACAGACAAGTATATCTGACCCAAACATAAACTGATCGTTAATTTGGTAGACATCTCTATCTTCGATAAAGTCAAATGCTAATGCGCGCATCATGGTATACCCTTGTGATGTCACCCTATGTGATAGCGTATAGATATATGGTAGTAATCGATACCTCAACTCTATATATTCGGTAAGTATCTTCTGGCTCTTAGCGCCATATGACCACATCTCATTTGGCGTATCGCGATTTTCAGTTGGTGAGCGGCGACCGTGCGCACGGAAAAATGGAGTGAACGCACCATATTGAAACCATCGTACAAATAGCTCTCGGTAGGCTTCATCTGTTGGGTCACCTCCAAAATACCCGCCAATATCACTATTCCAATATGGGAGAGCTGTCATACAGTAGTTTAGACCTGTTGGGATCTGCCTCTTTAGAGCCTCAAAGGTGGTTGCAATATCACCTGACCATGCAACTGTTCCAAATCTTTGTTGTCCGAAGAATGATGAACGGGCAAGTATAAATATACGATTAGTATCTACCTTAATCTGGTTATCGTAGATACTCTTCATGTCGAAATATGAGTATAGATTGAGATATTTAGCTGTAGCACCAAGGTAGTTCCTCCCCCTTCTAAAATCCCCTAAACCCTCGGGTTCAGTTGCGTCAAACCAGATACCATCAACCCCTCGATCCCAATAACTCTCTTTAACCATACTCCAGTACATACGTCCAGCAGCGGGGTTATAGGCGTCGTAGTTCCATCCGAAGGTCTTAATATCATTGAGAAGAAACCCCCTCTCATTGAGCTTAGCCCAATTTTTATTCCCCTCCTTGAATGAGGGCCATACTGAGACTAGTATCTTGCAGTTATACTTAGAGTGTAGCTCCTCGATCATACCATTGGGATCGGGGAAATTTATCTTATCAAACTCCATAGAGCCAAATCCATCATCGTCACTCCAATGTAGATAATCGAGTATTATAGCATCCATCGGGATAGCTAGCTCTCTTTGACGTTTTACCACCCCCATCAACTCTTCGCGAGTATGGTATCTATTTCGGCTCTGGAAGTATCCGAATGCCCAGCGAGGAAGCATCGGAGATCCGCCCGACAAAGAGTGTAGCCCCGCAATGATATTATCAAATTGCGCCCCTTTAACAAAGTAGTATTGAATCTTATCGGCGACATCCGACGAGATCAACCCCTCCCCCTTAGAGTCATCGAATAGTGTGCGCGAATAGTTATCCCAATAGAGTCCATACCCCTTTGTTGAGAGTATTATCGGGTTAGATATTCTCGTGTTCTTTTGGAGTAGTTCCACCCTTTTTCCACGCATATTAATATCCCCTATCTCGTGCTGTCCTAAGCCATAAATAACCTCATCATCATCCCATAGAAACCTCTGCTTTATCTTATACTGTCGCCCAACTATAGAGTCTTGGTATAGGGTCAACTCCTTTTGGCTATCGGCAAGCAGAGGCGATGAGTCGAGATCTAAAAATCGCACATCGCCATTAATTGAGTTGCACTCAACAATTAGGCTATCTGTTGTGATGCGTACAATATCACCCAATTGCTTCACCCTAAAACGACCACTATGCGTAGCACTCCGCTCTACGATAATGCTCTCTATATTGAGTAGCGAGTCACTCTCAGCCATAGCTACCTTGACAATAGTCGGCGAGAAAATCTCTATATCGACAATATTCTCATTAGCAAGCCTTACCCTTGCTCCATACTTGCTCTTTACAACTGTGTCATTGCCACAAGAGAGTAGAAATAGGGATGTAATTAAAAGTAGGATTTTTTTCATCGTTTGGTTATGTTTTGGTGCAGCTTAGTCGCCATCAACAGCATCTATTTGTCGGTTCACAAAGCTACGAACATTATCTCTACTTACCAAATTTTATTGCGAAAAAGCCGCTACTCCTCACCCCTGCTACGACAGTAGTGAGCATAAGCTATGCGTTGATTGGCTCTAGCCTCAACCAGATCACCCATCGCCTTTTGCCACAGAGCCTGCGCCTCCAGAGACTCCGTGAGTGTCACCATCCCCACAGCAAACTCTCTGCTACTTTGGCGGAGATTCTCTTTAGCCTGTTCAACAGTGCGCTCCATCAATACAACCTCTGCCTGAGCCTCGACATATGAGTTTATCGATCGCATCAATTCGAGCGTCATCTTCTGCATTAGATCAGCCTGACTATTCCTTGTTATCTCCACCTCATGGCGCGCAGCCGAGACCTTGCGGCGACCCTCGCCCCAGTGGAAGATTGGGACATTCACAACCACACCACCCGTAAATGAGGGGGAGGAGCCGAGTATCGTCTCTCCATTGATCTTAAATCCGTTGGTGTAGTTATATGAAGCCAGTGCAGAGAGGGTTGGTTTAAAGTCACTCTGAGCCAGCTTAACCTCTAGCTCCCTCGCCTCAACGCTCTTCTCAAGCAGCTTAAACTCCGGACGGCAGGAGAGATCAAGCGAGCGATCGAGGGTCATATGCATATTAAAGCTCTCCACAACCTCAATATCGAGAGTGGCGAGTGGCAATCCGATGATATAGCATAGATTCATTCGCGCCAAGACCACCCCATTCGTCGCCTTCAGCTGCTGCACCTCCGCCCTATTAACCTCAACCTGCACCCTCAGGAGGTCATTGCTGGTACACATGCCATTATTGAGCATACTCTCAACCTGACGATATAACTCATCTACAGCAACACGATATTGATTGGCGCAGTGCAGCATCTCCCCGACCTTGAGGTAGGTGTAGAATGCCTCATCGACAGAGAGGATAACATCCGCCTCGGTACGCGACTGCTCGATCTCGGCAACATCGACACCTAGCCTTGCCAACTTTGTAGCGGTAGAGATCTTACCCCCCATATATATAGGTTGTGTCGCTAGCACCCCAGCATAATAGAGCGAACCAACCTCGCAATCGAACACAATATCGGGCATATAGGCATAGGAGCTAAATATAGCTGAACCATCTTCAGCAAAGCCCACCACATTGGGGATCATCTCTCCGGTGGTAAGATTGGGCGAGAATGTCGGGAGGAGACCGCCATATATCGTCTCGGTAAATGATGCGGTTGAGTAGATATAACCGCCAGAGAGCGAGAAGTTCGGCAGGTTATTCGCTCTGTAGGCTTTAAGGTTATCATGCGAAGCTAAGATCCTCTCTGCCGAAGATTTCAAATTTAGGCTATTCTCTAGAGCCATCTCTCGACACCCCTCCAATGTTAACACATGGGGCTGTGCAAGAGATGCAAGAGGTAGTGCAAGCAGCACCAATAATTTACATATCCTATCCATAGCTTGATTATCGAATTTTAATTTTAAAGAGGAGTGAGTAGAGAATAGGGATAAAGATCAGCGTAACGACACTTCCCACAAGCAGTCCCCCCATAATTGTAGCAGCCAACGATCCAAACATATCATCGGGCAGCAGAGGGATCATACCCAATATGGTGGTTAACGACGCCATCATCACAGGGCGGAAACGGACAGCAGAGCTATCTAAAAGGGCATCAAATGGCTCCTTTCCCCCATCGATCTGTAGATTGATCTCATCCATAAGCACAACACCATTCTTAATCATCATTCCAATAAGACCCAGCACACCACATATAGCGACAAACCCAAACGCCTTACCCGAGATAAAGACCCCAAAGAGCGCCCCAACAAGGAGCAGAGGCACACAGGCGAGGATAATCAGCGGCTTACGATAATCCTTAAAGAGCATGATGAGAATAGCGATCATCAAGACAATAGCAAGGGGCAAGTTGGCGAAGAGGTACTTCATCGACTGGCTCTTTGCATGGTACTCACCCTGCCAGCGAAACGAGTAGCCCGCCGGCAGCTCGATAGCCTCAATGGCATCAACAATCTCTCTACGGGCATCCTCTGCCCCGACACCGAGTATCGTATTACACTGCGCACGCATAGCCCGCTCACCATTATAGCGAATAACTACGGGATCCTCCCACTTTAGCTCTATACCCTCAATCGTTTGGCTCAGAGGGGTAGTTGCGAGAATTGAGGATATAATATCGGACTGCGAAATAGCCCCACTCATCAACCCCTGCACACTCTCCATATCTAGCGCCGTGAGGGATGGCAACATCGAGAAGATCGGGGCGGTCTCCAAACTCTCGATTGGACCCCCATCGCTATCAACACACCTAATCAACATCGACTCTCTAACACTACCATCATAGATCACCTCCACAGGTATACCCTCGGTAGAGGCGAGCAGCGATAGACCAACATCACCCCGACTCAACCCCAGTGAACGGGCGACAGGCTGAGTGTAGTCAATCTCCAGCATCGGAACCTTACGCTCCCAATCAGAGGTTATAAGTGTAATTTTCTCATTCTGCCCCATTATCGCCTGCGCCTGATGGGTCAAATCGCGCAAGACATCGGGATCAGGACCCATAAACATCGCCTCGATTGGGTATTTGCTATACATAAGATTGTAGCGTTTAACCCTTATATATGCCTCAGAGTAGTTATCGGTTAGGTATTGTTGAAGCGAGGGGATAGCCTCGACAAGGCTCTTCTCATCTACAAACTCAACAATAAGATCACCATAGGTGAGTGCAGGGGTAGCAATACTTCGCACCAGATTATATCGGCTAGGTGTTGCCCCCAAAGAGGTTGTTACATGTGTCACCTCCTCCTGCGCCAACAGATGGTCGGTTATCGACTCCAGATTTGCTAGCGTAGCCTTGGATGAGTAGCTCTCCGGGAGTTTAAACTCGATGTAGAGCTGGTTGTAGTTGAGGTCGGGAAAGAAGCTCTGTGGCAGGATAGTGTAGATCCACCCACTTAATGCGACACCGACAAGTGCCAGCGCGACAGTTATCGTTCGATTGCGAAGCGTCCATGTCAAGAGGCTACGCAGCACCCTCTGCATACGCTGTGCCGACCTCGACTCCCCCTTTACACTGTAACCTACAAGGAGCTGCTTAGCCTGAAGAGGCACCATAGTGAGCGAAAGAACCCAGCTCAATAGGAGCGAGACAGCGAGAACAACAAAGAGATCGCGCACATAAACACCGGTGGTGTCGGGAGAGAGGAATATTGGGAAGAATGCCAATATGGCGATGAGTGTCGCCCCAAGGAGTGGCATAGCGGTCTTTTGACCTATAGCGGTCAATGATCGACTACCCAAACGTCCCCTCTTAAGATCGATCAATATACCATCAACAATCACAATTGCATTATCAACCAACATCCCCATAGCCAAGATAAACGAGGCTAGAGAGACACGCTGTAGCGTACCATCAAAGGCGTAGAGGAACAGCAGCGATCCGAGGACAGTGACAACAAGTGTCGTACCCAAGAGGATACCACTCCTAAGCCCCATAGCAAACATCAACACAATAACCACAATAGCTACCGAACAGATGAGGTTAAACAAAAAGCTACCTATCGCCGACTCAACTCTCTCGGGCTGGAAGAATACCTTATGGTAATCAATGCCGAGAGGCAACTGCTCACTACGCAGCTTAGACAAAAGCCTCTCCACATCACCACCCACCTTAGTGATGTCACTACCATCAAGAGCAGAGATTGAGACCCCGATAGCCTCCTGCCTATCGTAATAGAGCGCATTGCGCAGAGGCTCAGCATACCCCTCCTCGATATTTGCTATATCCCTTAGCCTCATCTGGTCATCCTCGTGACCCGCGATAATCACATTCGCTATATCCTCTACGCTGCTATATCGATCATTTACACTCACCCTGATGCGCTGCTCACCACTCTCGAAGCTACCCGAATAGATCGTCCTATTCTGACCCCTCAGTGTCTGGATAACCTCGGCAGGCGAGACCCCGAGCGTTGCCATCCTATCTTCGTAGATCGAGATATTTATCACCGGAGGGGCTACACCATACAGCTCAACCTTTGAGACACCCTTCACCTTAAGCAACTCCCTCTTGACAAGCTCAGCATACTCACTAAGCTCCTTATTGGAGTACCCATCAGAGGTTAGTGCATAGAACATCCCAAAGACATCACCATAGCTATCAATAACCACACTGGTCGAGACCCCCTCAGGTAGCCGATGCTGCACATCACCCACCTTACGGCGCAAGACATCCCAATACTGCTCCATCTCCTCATCGGGGACGGTGCTAAGTAGACTCACCGTTAGTATAGATAGATCTGCCGAGGAGCGGCTCTCAACCCTATCGATGCCCCTCATCGAGAAGATCGACTTTTCGAGAAGGTCGGTCACCTGCAACTCCACATCATGAGACGACCCCCCGGGGAGTGTAGTGACGACCATCGCCTGAGGGACACGAATAGATGGATCCTCCAACTTACTCATCTCAAAGTAGGAGAGAATACCCCCCACAACAAGTATCGTTATAAAATAGTAGACCAATTTGCTATTGGTCAAAGCCCATTTACCTATATTCATATCGCTTAATGTGCTACTTTAAACCCCCAATATTCGATGCTGACGACCCCTTAAGTAGAGAGACCTCCATCCCCTCCCTAAGCGAGTTCACCCCCGCAACAACAACCATCTCACCCCCATTGAGTCCACCCTTAACGTAGGCTCTACCGCTGCTCTTAATCTCAACAACCTCAACCCCTCTGCTTGATACCACACCATCGTCAACCACCCACACCGAGCTTTGCCCCTCCCGCTCAACAATAGCGGTGAATGGGACTATAACATTGGGTTCGTCGGTGGTTGAGTAGCTCATCTCAACCATTGCACTAACCCCCGC
>JBCQTG010000056.1:0-13119 GCA_047178765.1 Rikenellaceae bacterium
AACAAGAGATAATCCCCCGGTCTCGTGGTCGGCTGAAACTACAACCAAAACATCTTCATGCTGGCGAGCGAAATCAACCGCAACCTTAATAGCCCTCTCGAAATCATACATCTCATGCATGATCCTTTTAGAGTTGTTGGCGTGGGATGCCCAATCGATCTGTGAACCCTCGACCATCAAGAAGAAGCCATCCTTATCCTTTGAGAGTACCTCCAGCGCTTTAGCCGTTGCTGTAGCGAGGTAAGTGGTATCGCGTCCTGCAGGAATAGATTTCAATCCATCTTCAGCAAATATACCAAGTAACTTATCGCAATCAGCACTACGTAGCTCATCCATTGTAGTCACAACAGTAAATCCCCCATCTCTCATCTTGTCGATTAGATTTACCCCATCTACATCCTGCTTCATAAACTTATTACCTCCTCCGATTGCAACCGACAGTGTGCTTGTGGCTAGTTGTTGCGCAATCTCATTGTAGCTTTTGCGGCTCTCGACATGTGCATAGAATGATGCAGGTGTAGCGTGTTGTATTGATGAGGTGGCAACGACACCGCAGCTCATCCCTCTCTTCGCGGCAAGAGCGGCGATCGACTCTCTATGCTCTCCATCGGGGGTCATACCTATCATCCCATTATTGGTCTTATAACCAGTTGCTAGGGCTGTTCCCGATGCCGCAGAGTCGGTAACTCTATTGTTTGCAGAGTAGCTCTTTTGCATAGCGATATTATCTGCTTCGTCAAATATCGTCGTTGCGTAACCCTGTTCAACCATCGACATAGTGACGTGGGCTAATCCCATACCATCGCCAATCAGGAAGATAATGCTCTTCACCTTGCCGCTCTGATCTCCCTTTTTTGCCTCGACATTTGTCGTTGTGGTTAATGTCGCTATTAGTAGCAACCACCCAATTTTTCTCTTTAATTTCATCTTTATTTTATTTTATATATATCTATTTTGTCTGTGGTACTACAAAAGTATATATGTACACATTGTAGTAGTCACACAAATTCTGCAAAATGTACAACAAATAATACAATCCGCCAAATTATCAATTGGAAAAGTTGGATAATAAATATTGTCTCACTAATTTAGCCGTGGGAGTTATCCATCTAGGTGCTATATTCAGCGAAAAAATTCAGATAAAATTATAAATTTCAACAACTATGATTAACTTTTTTAAGACATTAAGGAGGGTTGCGCTTGTGGCTCTATTCGCCTCGACACTCTACTCGTGTCAAACAACAGAGCAGCAACAAAATAGAATCCGCAAGGAGGCTCTACAGGAGTGGAAGAGCATGAAGTTCGGACTCTTTATCCACTGGGGTATATACTCAATACCTGCAGGGGTATGGAATGGAGAGCAGATCAAATTGTTGGGTGAGCAGATTCAGCGTCATGCCGCAATCCCTCACGATGTGTATGCTGCTCTAGCTAGCCAGTTCAACCCTGTCAACTTCGATGCAGATGCTATTGTGCAGCTTGCAAAGAGTGCCGGGATGAAGTATGTTGTCATCACCGCTAAGCACCACGATGGTTTCTGTATGTTTGATAGTGCCTATACTGAGTTTGATATAGTAGATGCCACACCATATAAAAAGGATATTCTAAAGCAGCTCGCTGATGCTTGTCGTAAGCATGGGCTTAAGTTGGGGCTATACTACTCAACTCCCGACTGGAACTTTAATATCCCACATGTCGATGCTGATAAACTCTCGGTATTTGGCAAGGTGGGCGAGGAGCATGAGCAGTATCAGGTCAATCAGCTTCGCGAGTTGTTGACTAACTATGGCGATATAGTTGAGCTATTCTTCGATATGGGTGAGCCTACAGCTGCTCAGAGTGAGAGGTTTGCAAAGACGGTGCATGAGACTCAACCTCGATGTGTAATAAATGGTCGAATAATGAATAATCATGGTGATTTCATCACCATGCCCGATAACCATGTCCCAGATGTGCCGGTAGACTCTTTGGCGTGGGAGACGCCGGGAACATTCTACCATACATGGGGATATAAATCGTGGGTTAGCGGCAAGGGTGATCCGGTCGATATTCAGGTGCGCAATCAGGTGCGTAAGCTCTCGACCATTGTCGCTCGTGGAGGTAATTTTCTGCTCAATATTGGACCAAAGTCTGATGGCTCGGTGGTGGAGTATGAGGTGGATGTACTAAAGGGTATCGGTCGCTGGATGGCAACCAATGGTGAGGCTATCGAGGGTGTTCAAAGTACCCCCTTTGTGGCTCTTCCTTGGGGTGAGTGTACTGTTAATGATGGTAAATTATATCTTCATATTCATGAGTGGAGTGGTAACGGAGAGCTTGTTGTTGATGGATTGAAGAGTAGGGTTACGGCAGCATACCCGCTTGCGGATAGGGGTAAGCAGCTTGATTTTTCAGAGGGTAGTAACGGTTATACGATCGACCTAAAGGGTGTAGAGCAGGATGAGTATCTAACAATAGTTGTGTTGGAGATCGATGGTGAGCCAGTTGTTAACCACCCTATAATCTCGCAGAGTGGGGATAATAGTTTTCTTCTCTCGGGTGATAGCGCGATCAATCATGGTAAGTATGGACGCGAGAGCTACCGTTCGATATTGAGAGACTACTACCGTTCGTGGGATATTGATGTAGTGGAGCCGGGACTCTATGAGGTGGTGATAATCTATAGCATGCGCTACGATGAGAAGGATTTTGCTATTGATATTGTGGGTGGATCACGTCTGCCATTTACCCTCAGTGGAGCAGGTAACGAGGTGGCAAAGGCGATCTCAATAGATGGAAATGAGACCACTACTGAGGCTAAGCCTAAGGCTAAAAAGGGTCAGATACAGAGGGTTGAAGTTGGTGCGATAGAGCTAGATAAGAGAGGTCGCACAACAATCCAGTTGGTTCAGGGACAGTAGTTTGAGATGAAGGTCACTACCGAGGAGTTTATGGCTCAGGATCATAGATATAGAGCGATGAATATCGATGTTAAGAGTATTGAATTAAAGAAAATTAAATAGATGAGAAGACTATTTTTTATTGCGATGGTACTCTCTTTGTTCTCTGTCGAGGCAAAGGAGTATACCCCCGATTGGGAGTCACTGCGAACGCATAAGAACCCTACATGGGCTGAGGATGTAAAGTTCGGAGTATATGCACACTGGGGACCATACACCGAGACAGGTGCATGGACAGATAACCCAAATATCAACTGGGCAAACTACTATATCACCGCCTATCAGGGTATATATAGTACCAATCCTAATGAATCACGAAAGGTGACTTTCGAGAGGCGATTTGGCAAGATTGAGGATGGTAATGGATATATTGATCTCTGCAAAAAGTTCGATGCTTCGGGTTTCGATGCTAAGAAGATGGCGGATCTCATTGAGCGTTCAGGGGCAAAATATGCCGGTATCTGCGCTGTTCACCACGATGGTTTTGCGATGTGGGACTCCAATGTGGTAGATTTCTGCGCCACGAAGATAGGACCAAAGAGAGATCTACTTGGAGAGATCATGAGTGAACTTAAAGCTCGTGACATCAAGACGATCGCAACTTTTCACCACGATAGAACACACTCTCAATTTCAGACTCTGCAAAAAAATCTGATAGAGAAGGGTATCGATGGGGTCGATATTAATGACACTGAGAAGAGTAAAGATTACTGGTTCTTGGGTTCGCTAGAGAGGTTCAGCTCTATACGTACGGCAATGACCATAGAGGTGATTGATAGGTATGAACCCGACATATTGTGGTTCGATGGTGGGGGTGGAAAATTTGGTACAGAGAATATCTTAGCGCATTTTTTCAATAAAGCAGAGGAGTTGGGCAAGGAGGTGTGTGTACATAATAAGGGTAACTTCGGGACAAATTTCGGCGTCTACTCATATGAGAATGGCGCACATCGCCCGGGTTTTGTTGACTGGCCTTGGGAGGATGACACCCCCTCAGCTGTAGGTTGGTGTGACTGGCCTTGGTGGTATGGTATTAAGTATAAGAGTTCAGAGGAGGTGATTGTAAGATTGGTTGATCTGGTTGCTCGTAATGGAGGATTGTTGCTCTCGATGAATCCACGCCCCGATGGATCGTTGGATCAGGAGCAGGTTGATCTGCTGGAGGGTATCGGTGCGTGGTTGAGGGTCAATGGGGAGTCGATCTATGGTACTCGTCCATGGGTAGTCTATGCTGAGGGACATGTAGATCCTGTTTTCTACACTGAGGTTCACCCTACGAATGGACGTAAGGCGCGACCTATTCAGCCAGATGTCTCGAAGTTTGATGCTACCGATATTCGCTTTGCAGCTAAGGGTAATGTGTTGTATGCTACGCAGTTGTCTATTCCAGATGGTGGTCAAACAATCATCAAATCATTGGGAGAGTCACAAAAGTTGTCTGAGGAGAACGAGATCACCTCGATCGAACTGCTTGGCTATGGAAAGGTGAAGTTTAAAAGAGAGTCAGACCAGTTGATAATCACTCTGCCCAAGAGTCTACCTAACGATGTTGCACTAGCATTTAAAATCACTATTAAGGGTGATCTTGTGCAGCGAGTTTTGGAGGGTAAAAATAGAGTGATTCCAATGAAAACCTGATTTTGGTTGATTAAATTTCTATTTATATCGAAAAATAGTTATATTTGTGAGAGAAATTAGAGAATAAGGATGAAGATCGCAGTTGTTGGAACAGGATATGTGGGTTTGGTCTCAGGGGCATGCTTTGCTGAGGTTGGGGCTGAGGTGACATGTGTTGATATTGACCAGCAGAAGATAGATAATCTGAATAGAGGCGTTGTCCCTATCTATGAACCCGGTCTGGATGAGATTGTTGTTCGTAATAGCAGAGAGGGGCGATTGAAATTTACCACCGATCTATCCTCTGTAATTGATGATGTTGAGGTGGTTTTTGCTGCTGTTGGCACACCTCCCGATGAGGATGGTAGCGCCGATCTTCAATATGTCATCGATGTTGCACGTACCTTTGGTCAACAGATCAATAGCTACTCTATATTGGTTATCAAGTCGACCGTTCCCGTTGGTACAGCGGCAAGGGTTAAGCAGGTGATCCTGCAGGAGCTTGCTGAGCGTGGTGTATCGATTCCATTTGATGTGGCATCTAACCCTGAATTTTTGAAGGAGGGTGCCGCGATAAAGGACTTTATGTCACCCGACAGAGTCGTTGTTGGTGTGGAGTCTGATACCGCTAAGGAGGTCTTGACTAGACTTTATCGTCCCTTCCTGTTGAATAACTTTAGGGTAATATTCACCGATATTCCATCGGCAGAGATGATTAAATATGCCGCAAATTCGATGCTGGCTACACGAATATCATTTATGAATGACATCGCTAACCTCTGTGAGTTGGTGGGTGCTGATGTAAATATGGTGCGTAAGGGGATTGGCTCAGATAGTCGTATAGGTAGTAAATTTCTCTATCCCGGTTGTGGCTATGGTGGGTCGTGCTTCCCGAAGGATGTCAAGGCTCTGATTAAGAGTGCTGAGGGGGTTGGCTATACGATGAGCGTCCTGAAGGCTGTCGAGCAGGTTAATGATTCTCAGAAACATCGAGTCTTTGAGAAGCTGTCGGCTCACTATGGTGGTGATCTGGAGGGTAAGCGTATAGCTATATGGGGGTTGGCATTTAAGCCCGATACTGATGATATGCGTGAAGCAACTTCGTTGGTTACTGTAGGTCGTCTACTTGAGGCGGGGTGTATAGTCCGACTCTTTGATCCGGTATCGATGGATGAGGCTCGACGACGATTTGGTGATAGCGTTGAGTATGGTGAGGATATTTATGATACTGTCTTTGATGCCGATGCAATGCTGTTGCTCACCGAATGGAAACAGTTTCGACTCCCTAGTTGGGGGGTGGTTAATCGCTCGATGAGGGGTAATCTGATTGTTGATGGACGAAATATCTACGACCCTGAGGAGATGGCACAATTTGGCTTTGTATACCTCTGTATTGGGCGGTAGAGGCTATCTCCTGCGAAATTCGGAGCAGACAATTGATGTTGCTATGGCGACATTCAGTGATTCGCTGCTCTGGTTGTCGGCAGGGTAGGGGGGGATAAATAGCGGGTGGTCGAAGAGTCTCTGTACCTCGGCTGAGACACCTTGACCCTCACTGCCCATAACTATTACACCCTCCTTGGTGAGTGGGGCATTGTAGATACTCTCCCCTTCAAGTAGAGTTCCGTAGATTGGTACATTAAGCTCTTTCAGCTTCGATAGTGTGTCATATACATCTATGTAGTGTATGGCTACGCGTAATATTGCACCCATTGTAGCCTGTACAACCTTTGGGCTGTAGCAGTCGGCGCAGTTGGGTGAGCAGATGATATTCTCTACCCCAAACCAGTCGGCAAGGCGGATGATTGTCCCTAGGTTTCCCGGGTTCTGTACACCATCGAGTACAATAGTCAACTTATCCTTTAGCCTATCTATGTCGATCCTATGTTGAGGTATCTCAACTAGAGCCAATGAGCAGTTGGCTGTCTTTAGCTGTGATATTCTCTCCATCTCCTTATCGCCTACATACTCAACGGGTTCGATACCCTCTAGTCCGCTCTCTGAGGTGATGTATAACTTGCGTAGTTTGAGCTTCGACTCTGCAATCTCGCTTATTAGCTTATCCCCCTCAGCAATGAAGAGTCGGCTCTCCTCTCTTGCTCTCTTATCGCTCAACGAGCGGACAAATTGTATTTCGGACTTTATCATCAGGTATAAAAATTAATTCGACACCAAAGATAGGAAATTTTAGAGATATTCTTATCTTTTTATTGCTGATTTACTATATTTGCAACAATATTAATAATTGTAAATATGATTTATCTTAACGAGCTAATAAATATCCTCAATGCAATGTCACCCTACCTATTGTTGGGTTTTCTGATTGCGGGGTTGCTACATGCATTTGTGCCAAAGAATACATTTAGTAAGTATCTATCTAAGAGGGGTTTCCGCTCTGTCGCCCTCTCAGCTCTCTTTGGAGTGCCACTGCCACTCTGCTCTTGTGGTGTGATACCCACAGCGATGTCGCTCAAAAAGGAGGGGGCATCGGATGGCGCAACAGTATCCTTCTTGATTGCCACTCCACAGACAGGTGTCGACTCTATATTGGCTACATATGGGGTGCTGGGTCTGCCATTTGCCATCATTAGACCTATCGTTGCTCTAGTCGTTGCTCTTATTGGAGGGCTTTTTGTTGATAGATTCTCAACGGGTAGTGAGGCTGTCGTGGTCTCTGATAGAGCATCTACATCGAAGGGTTCAAAGAGATCTACATTTCTATATGCATTGAGGTATGGCTTTGTAGATATGTTGCAGGATCTAGGTAAGTGGCTTACAGTGGGGTTGATTATCGCTGCGGCGATCACTGCCTTTGTCCCATCGAGTATCTTTGAGGTATTTGGAGATTACTATATCCTCAATATCTTAGTTGTGTTGCTCCTCTCTATACCTATGTATATATGCTCGACAGGCTCCATCCCAATTGCATTGTCACTCCTTATGAAAGGTATCTCTCCCGGGGCAGCTCTCATCTTTCTAATGGCTGGACCAGCTACAAATGTGGCTACATTGACAGTGGTTAAAAAGGTGCTTGGTACACGAACAACTATCCTATATCTTTTGAGTATTATCTTTGGAGCTATAGCTTTCGCTCTGTTTATTGACTTTGTTCTACCTGCTGAGTGGTTCACTGTTAAGTTGTCTGCTATAGGTAACTGCGATCAATGTGGTGATGGCGCTGCTTGGTGGCAGAGTGCCTCATCTATACTATTTATCCTTTTGTTAATAAATGCTTATATATTGAAGCTCTTTGGTGGTCATAGCCATAGCCACTCTCATGATACCGTAGAGGTGGTTGTAACCAATCGATTTAGGGTTGAGGGGATGCGGTGTAACCACTGCAAGGCAGGTGTTGAGAGGGCGATAATGGCACTCTCAAATGTTGAATCTGTCTCGATAGAGCTATCTAGTGGTGTTGTTGAGGTGCAGGGAGATGTCTCAAAAGTTGAGGTGTGTAGAGCTGTTCAGCAGCTGGGATTTGATATTGAGCAGAGTTAGCAGACCCTTTTTTTGAATATTATATCTATAAAGGTGGCTAAAGTGGAAAATTTTTCCTATTTTTGCTCCAAATTAAAATTTATTCACTATGGCAAATAACCTACTTAAAGGTAAAAAGGGAATTATATTTGGTGCGCTCAATGAGAACTCGATCGCTTGGAAAGTGGCTCAACTAGCTGTTGCTGATGGTGCTGAGATCGTCTTGTCAAACACAGCGCTCTCAATCCGTATGGGCGAGATTAATAAACTCTCTGAGGAGCTAGGTGCGATCGTTGTCCCAGCTGATGCTACCTCAGTTGATGATCTTGAGCAGCTTATCGATAAGACAATGGAGCATTTTGGCGGTAGCTTTGACTTTATTCTTCACTCGATTGGAATGTCTCCAAATGTTCGTAAAGGGTTTGATTATGATGATCTGAACTATGACTTCCTCTCTAAAACACTCGATATTTCAGCTGTCTCATTCCATAAGGTGATGCAGGTGGCGATGAAGAGAGATGCACTTAAGGAGTATGGATCAGTAGTCGCATTGAGCTATATCGCTGCTCAGCGTACACTCACTGGTTATAATGATATGGCGGATGCTAAGGCTCTGTTGGAGTCTATTGCTCGTAGCTTTGGCTATGTCTATGGAGTTAAGAAAAATGTTCGTGTGAATACCGTCTCTCAGTCACCAACACCTACTACAGCTGGTAATGGTGTCTCTGGAATGGGCGATCTGTTGAAGTATGCTGACGATATGTCTCCGCTCGGAAATGGAACAGCGATGGATTGTGCTGAGTATGTTATTACTCTCTTCTCAGACTATACGCGTAAGGTGACTATGCAGAACCTATACCACGATGGTGGATTCTCGAATATGGCAATGACCAGCAAGGTCATGGAGACCTTCGAGAAGGGTATGCACAGTGAGGAGTAAAATCCACTATTAAGGGGGGGGGCACTGCACCCTAATGCAAATTTCACCCCCCCCTCCATAGATTAGCGTCAAAGAGAAAGAGGGCGATCAGCATCTGCTGGTCGCCCTCAATTATAATCCACAAGGGATTAAATACTATTACTTAACACTGTTAACTACTGCACTAAATGCCGCTGGTTCGTTCATCGCGAGATCAGCAAGAACCTTACGGTTGATGATGATTCCTTTGGCGTTGAGTTTACCGATAAACTCAGAGTAGGTCATTCCCTCCATGCGAACCGCAGCGTTGATACGTGTGATCCATAGTGAACGGAAAGTTCTCTTTTTAAGAGCGCGGTGTGCATAAGCATACTGCAAACCCTTCTCGACAGTGTTTTTAGCAACTGTCCAAACATTTCCCCTTGAACCAAAGTTTCCTTTGGCAAGTTTCAAAACTTTTTTTCTTCTTGCGCGTGACGCAACAGCGTTGACTGAACGTGGCATACTTGTAAAGTTTTAGTGGACGATGGCAGCGGTGTGTTTCTCTCACACTCTTTGGGGCTGTTCACCTCCGATTAATAATTAATTGTGAACCTATTTAACTAACAAGTTCTTGATTTTCTGCTCATCTACAGATGAAACAGTACTAGAATAGCACAAATTACGCTTCTGCTTTGTGGTCTTCTTAGTAAGGATGTGGCTGTGGAAAGCGTGCTTACGCTTGATCTTTCCAGTGCCGGTGAAAGAAAAACGCTTCTTTGCAGCGGAATTTGTTTTCATTTTTGGCATTTTACTCTAATAATTTATTGTGTTAATAATAGCGCACAAATATAATCAAAATAAATGGATCAACAAAATTTTAGCCAAATTATCCTCTATTTATCACTCTCTTGCCCTCAGTGGTGAGTTGTAGAGCAGAGTAATACTATCACGAAGCTCATCCTGCGTAACAACAATCTTGCTTCGGCGGGTGATTGATATATCTCTCAGGAGATATTGTGATGGCGCAACCTCCTCCATCTCGTAGCTTCCACCATCGATATGGGCTACTGGCGCCTCTGGATGTGAGGCGTAGACACGCAGAGTATAGAGTGAGTCTTGTAACATACGCGATCGTTTATCGGCAATATGGAGTGTAGCAATATCTTTATTCCACATCGCTCGATAGAGGTAGAAGGCATCCTTGCGGTTATCCCTGTCAAAAGTGACCAGACCAGTGGTCTTTTCACCAAGGTGTGTACGTGGAGCCTTATAATCAAATAGTGAGGTTAGCCATACCCCCCAGAAGAGTGAGTCGGCAGCTAGATTGCTGGCATAGGTCTCATGCATTTCACTCTGTCTCACCTCGGGGAACCAACCCTCGCGATTATATGCACGATCCGCCTCAATCTCGCTCCTCTCAATCTGGTGAGCAATTGATCCCCCCTCTCCATAGGCGACCCCTGATCGGAAGTTACTCCACTTATTATGTAGCTGGTTGCTCCAGATGCCTATATCACTCAACTTGCCGCGATCCCATCCCATCTTCTGTTGCCATACAATTAGGTCGCTCACGTTATTAATGTCGCCATTCTGGTTGCTCAGTGCCACTGTGGGGCGCGATGGATCGGCACTCTTCGCTACGCTATTTAGCTCTTCGAGATACTTAACAACGTTGTCTCCCTGTGGTCGTAGCAGTGAGAAGAGTCCCCACATAATGATACTAGGGTGGTTATAGTTCTGATATATAACCTCTTTCATCTGTTTAATACCATTCTGCTCAAATGACTCTGTTGGGTAGTATGCCACATCGGTCAAGAACGATGATCGTGAAAGAGGTGTATCAACCCATACAACTATACCCTCTTTATCGCAGAGATTGTAGAGGTAGGGGTCGTGAGGTACAATAGCTGAGCGGATAGCATTTGCACCTATCTCATTAACAATAAGCATATCCTCAGTGATCGATCGATTGTTCATTCGTCCACCTCCATTGGGGTGGTCGTGATAGAGTGTTACCCCCCTCATTAGCAGAGGTGTGTTGTTGATCGAGACACAACCTTTAGCCAATCCATCGGCGGCAATTTGTATCGTTCTAAAGCCTGTCGTTACATCCACAATGTCGGAGGTGGTCTCTCCATCAATCATGCTAACGGTGACGGTGTGAAGAGCGGGGTTTGAGGGTGACCACACCTCTGCCCCCTTAATCTCAAAGGGGACAACTAATGGGATCTTTCCATCAATCTTTACTCTATCTTGTCTCTTATCAAAAAGGGTCTCTCCATCTCTACTCTCTATCTTTACATTTATCCCCCGTTCACAAGCAATGAGGGTCGATAGATATATCCGGACATTTCCTTTCACTACTCCATCATCAACACTCTCTGTGGTGACAAAGATACCGTCAGAGCCGTAGAATGTGGGTGATATAGAGCATTTGGGGGTTATGATTAACTCCACATTGCGGTTGATTCCACCGTAGATCTGATGCTCAACCGATGTGGGTAGCACATCGTTTCGTGGCGATGAGCTAACCATCACCATAAGCACATTATCCTCGCCAAATTTCAAGAATTTGGTTATCTCGTATGTAAAGGCGGTTGCTCCACCCCTGTGTTCACCCACATGATTTCCATTAACAAAGAGATCCGCAACACTCTCTATGCCATAAAATCGGATATATATCCTGTGGTCTCTCCATCGTGGAGGGACATTAATTGTGCGCAGGTAGTTGGCATTAGTGAGGTTGGCTGAGTAGTTGGAGTTTGAGTCCCAACTGTCAGGAAGAGAGATATTAAGCGCCTGATCTCCACTGCCATCTGCTGTGGAAAATATACGCCAATTTTCGTTGAGTGACAGTACATCACGCGCTGAAACGCTGAGGCTAGCCACTATAATAGTTGCTACTAGTAGAACTGCTTTACGCCAAGATTCAATCATATCAAAAATAAATGCTCTATCAATGTTGCAAATATAAAAAAATAATAATGATTAATCACTATTTTTGCTTACATTTGTGCGATTGTAGATGTGTATGCGCTACCAATCACTAGGGTATTAAAAATGCAAATTTTATTTTGATCTAAAGATGAATATTTTTGATGGCGTAATATTACTGATTCTGGGCTTCTCGCTCTACTCTGGTTTCCGCAGCGGGATGGTTCTTCAGCTCCTTTCGGTTGTCGGTATTGTTGTGGCAATATGGCTGGCGTCACTCTTTGGGGGAAGTCTCGGTATCGGAGGTAGCTCAGGGGAGATATGGGGATTCCTAATCATCTTTTTTGCTGTCGCTATTGGTGCTACTATGTTATCACAGATGATACGAAAGGTGGTACGATTTATCGGATTAGGTGCTGTTGATAACATACTCGGTATGGTACTATCATCAGCTAAATACCTCCTCGTGATGAGTGTTCTCTTCTCTGCATTTATCGGATTTAATAATGACTATAAGATACTTAGTAAGGATAATCTAAAATCATCACATCTATTCTACCCGATCGCCTCACTATCGAAGTATCTCACCTTCGGAGAGTGGTTTGAGCAGGCTGGTTTGGGTGATCTATATGATGGTGTTGTAGATAGTGTGAACTCCTTCTCAAAGGATCAAAAGGGTAAGAAATGGGATACAAAGGAGTTGTAGTAAGAGCTACTGGTAGCTGGTATGATGTCCTTAGTGAGGGTGTTACATATAACTGTCGTATTAGAGGTAAGCTGAGACTTAAGGGGGTGAGATCAACCTCTCCTGTTGTGGTTGGTGATGTTGTGAGCTTTGAGCTGAGTGGTGAGCAGGAGAATGAGGGGTTAATTACAGATGTCGATCAGCGACGAAACTATATCATCCGACGTGCATCCAACCTCTCAAAGGAGTCGCATATTATCGCAGCGAATATCGACCAAGCGATGATTGTCGCGACACTTGCCTCGCCTCCAACAGCAACAGAGTTTATCGATCGTTTTCTCATTACGTGCGAAGCCTATAAAATACCTGCAATAATTATCCTCGCTAAGATAGATCTAGCGGAGGAGATGGTTGATAGGGTGGAGGAGTTTAAGAGTATATATCAATTAGCTGGATATGAGGTGATTGAGATCTCTGCTCTGCGCGGTGATGGTATGGAGCAGCTCAAGGAGCGACTAAGGGGGGTGACCACACTCATCTCTGGAAACTCGGGGGTGGGAAAATCT